>JBJHDE010000239.1:5794-6562 GCA_050486385.1 Planctomycetales bacterium
CGAGTGAGGCCCCGCCCCGCGACAGCGCCGTTCCGGTCGAGCACTCGATTTGTGCTCCGGAGATCGGGACACCCAGGATTCGTGAATCGGGAATTGTGGCGGGGTGTTTCGCCGGTTACGATAGATTGAGCGTGGGATGGGACTCTTGCGACGCGTGGGTTGAGCGGACTCTATGCGCACCTTTCGTGTGCCGGGTTGGTCTGTGCTGGGCACAGTGGTCATAGCTGCGCTGGTGGGATGCGAACCGTCCGCCGAGCGGGTCTCGACGATTTCGTCGAACCCCGACGCACTGACTCGCCGGGCGATGGATCGCTACGACACCAACCGCGACGGCCAGATCAGTCGTGACGAGGCCGCCCAGTCACCGGCGTTGGCCAGCGTGTTTGACCGCTGGAACACGAGCGGTCGCGCCGGGCTGGATCAGGAGGTCATTCGCGAGCGGATGGCCCTGTACACACAACACGGGCATGTGGTGATGCCCGTCACGGTGCGAGTCACACGTCGCGGCCGCCCGCTGGAAGGCGCGACCGTGCGGTTTGTGCCGGATCCGATTCTGGGTGAAAACTTTCCGGCTGGCACGGGCACGACCGATGCCCAAGGCTACGCCGAGATGGGACTGGAGAACGATCGCAACGCCTCCTACCGAGGATTGCACACGGGCCTGTATCGGGTGGAGATTCAGGCCAACGGAGTGCCATCGCGTTACAACACCGACACCACATTGGGACACGAAGTGGTGCTGGATGCGATTCGCGAACGCAACACGTT
>JBJHDE010000239.1:6572-7865 GCA_050486385.1 Planctomycetales bacterium
GCTGGCCGCACAGGCCAGACGCATCACGGCGGCTACAGGGCGTGGTGCAGAATCCCCGAGGCTGCCCGTGAGGGCGGTGCCCACGGCAAACTTTGTTGGCTTGACGACCAGGCGCGGCCCCCAAAATCCCTGCGCCAACACAGCCCCAATTGACCGATCCGACACGCAGAACGCCCCCTTTGGCCCACGGGTACTCTCATGCTGCATCGAGCGCCGCGGCGTGGTTTCACGCTCATCGAACTGTTGGTGGTGATCACCATTATCGGCATTCTCATGTCGTTGCTGCTGCCGGCCGTGAACTCGGTTCGCAATACAGCCCAACGACTGAGTTGCCAAAACAACCTGCGGCAAATGTCGATGGCCGCCGTTAACCACGAGACCAGCCTGGGGTACTTCCCCAGTGGCGGATGGGGCTGGAGCTGGCCGCCGATCGCCGATCAGGGCCCAGGCCGCAATCAGCCGGGCGGCTGGGTCTATCCGCTATTGCCCTTCATCGAGCAACAGGCCGTCTACGACTTGGGCAAGGGACTCTCGGGCAGCGAACTGCAAAAAGCCAATCGCCGGCGGTTGGAGACCCCAATCCCCATCTTCAACTGCCCCACGCGGCGATCGCCGGGCGTGTTTGAAAATCGCCTGGGCTACCGCATGACCGAGCGCCCCGATCTGGTCGCACGCACCGACTACGTGGCCAACTGCGGCGACCAGAATTACAACGAGCGCGGCGCGGGTCCGGGCACATTGCAAGAGGGCATGCAGGAAAGCTTCTGGGAGCAGGCGCAATACAACGTGTCCAACGCCACCGGCATCAGCTTTCAGCGCAGCACCATCAAGGAAATGCAAATCATCGACGGGCTGAGCAACACCCTGATGTTTGGCGAAAAGTACATGAACCCCGCCATGTACAACACCGGGACCGACCCCTCGGACAACGAGAACATGTATGTGGGATTCGACAACGACAACTTCCGCAGCACGCACCAAGCGCCCCTGCGTGACACAAACTTTGTGAGCTGGACCCACTTCGGCAGCATCCACTCGGGCGGCTTCTACGGCACCATGTGCGACGCCCGGGTCGTGATGATTCCCTACACCATCGACCGAACGGTGTTTCAAAACCTGGGCAATCGCCGCGACCAACGTGTGATCCCCGGCGATCTGTTCTGATTCGGCGTGGCCAAACACGAGTGGCCACGCCACCAGTGCCACGAATTTGGTTGCCCGTACTGCGCAGGGATCAGTAGAAGCGGCTCACCTTGGCTGGCATGGTTGCCCTTCAACTCGACTCCTCAACGT
>JBJHDE010000240.1:0-7856 GCA_050486385.1 Planctomycetales bacterium
CCCGGTGCTGCTGAAGGCCGCCAAGGGCGGTGGCGGCCGCGGCATGCGATTGGTGCAACGGCCCGAGGACCTGGCCAGCCAGTTGGAGCAAGCCCGCCGCGAATCGCTCACGGCGTTTGGCAGCCCGGACGTGTTTCTGGAAAAATTCATTGGTCGGCCGCGACACATCGAAGTCCAATTGCTGGGCGACTCCCACGGGAATCTGATCCACCTGTACGAGCGCGATTGCTCGTTGCAGCGGCGGCATCAGAAGGTGGTCGAGTTGGCCCCCGCCCCGGCGCTCGACCCGGCCATTCGCGATGCCATCTGCGAGGCGGCGCTCAAGATTGGCCGCGCGGTCAACTATGTGAATGCCGGCACGGTCGAGTTTCTGCTGGATTCCGACTCGGGCGAGTTTTACTTCATCGAGGTCAATCCCCGGATTCAGGTCGAGCACACCGTCACCGAGGCCGTGACCGGCGTGGACCTGATTCGCTCGCAGATTCTGGTGGCCCAAGGCTATGCCCTGGGCGACCCCGAGCTGGACCTGGGCAGCCAGGACAAAATCACCACTTGGGGCCACGCGATTCAATGCCGCGTGACCACTGAAGACCCCGAGAACGGCTTTCGTCCCGACTACGGCCACATGGAGCACTATCGCTCGCCCGGTGGCATGGGCGTGCGGCTCGATAGTGGCACGGCCTTTTCAGGCGCGCTGGTCACGCCGTATTACGATTCGCTGTTGGTGAAAACCACCGTCTGGGGACGATCGTTCTCGGTGACGGCCGCGCGGATGGAACGCTGCCTGCACGAGTTTCGAATCCGCGGTGTGAAGACGAATATCCCGTTCTTATTGAACGTGGTGCGGCACCCCAATTTTCTGGCCGGCGGCTACACGACCCGCTTTCTGGATGAGCACCCCGAACTGTTTGTGTTCACGCCCCAACGGGACCGGGCGACCAAGCTGTTTCGGTATTTGGGCGATGTCATCGTGAATGGCCATCCGTTGGCCAAAGGGCTGACCGCCAAGGATGTCCGCCGGGCCCCGCCGCCGGTGCCCCGGTATGCCGACACGGCCCCCATTCCCGATGGCACTCGGCAAAAGCTGGATACCCTGGGACCCGAGAAGTTTGCCCAATGGGTCCGCCAGCACGATCGGCTGTTGATCACCGATACCACCTTCCGCGACGCCCATCAATCGCTGCTGGCCACGCGGTTTCGCACCTGGGACCTGTTGCAAGTCGCGGGGGCCTACGCGCGGCTGCTGCCGGGGCTGTTTTCTTTGGAGATGTGGGGCGGGGCCACTTTCGACACCGCGATGCGGTTCTTGCAGGAATCGCCCTGGCAGCGGCTGGTGGACCTGCGGGCGGCCGTGCCCAACATTCTGTTTCAGATGCTGCTGCGGGCCAGCAACGCCGTGGGCTACGCAAACTATCCCGACAACGTGGTCGAGGCCTTTGTTGATGAAGCGGCCCAAGCCGGGATCGATGTGTTCCGGATTTTCGATCCGCTCAACAGCACGCCCAACATGCGGGTTGCCATCGACGCGGTGCTCAAGACCGACCGGCTGTGCGAGGCCTCGATCTGTTACACCGGCGATTTGTTAAATCCCGGCCGGCCCAAGTACGACCTGAAGTATTATGTCAAGATGGCCAAGGAGCTGGAGCGGATGGGCGCCCATATCCTGGCCATTAAAGACATGGCCGGATTGTGCAAACCCTACGCGGCCGAGAAACTGGTCAAGGCCCTGCGTGAAGAAGTGGGCCTGCCCGTCCACTTTCACACCCACGACACCGCCGGCGTGCAGGCGGCCAGCATTCTCAAAGCCGCCGACGTGGGGCTCGATGTGGCCGATGCGGCCATCGCCTCGATGTCGGGACTCACTTCGCAGCCCAATCTCAACAGCTTGATCGAGGCCCTGCGATTCACCGAGCGCGAAGCCGAGGTCGACAGCCAGCAACTGCGGGCGTTCGAGCGGTACTGGGAAGGCGTCCGCGATCTGTATTTGCCATTTGAAAGTGGTCAGAAGGCCAGCACCGCCGAGGTGTATCATCACGAGATGCCAGGCGGCCAGGTGACCAACCTTTATCAGCAGGCCGCCGCCGTGGGACTGGCCGATCGCTGGCCCGAGGTCTGCGATACCTACGCCGATGTCAATCAACTGTTTGGCGATATCGTCAAGGTCACGCCCACCAGCAAGGCCGTGGGTGACATGGCCTTGTTTCTGGTCAGCAACAACCTGTGTGTGGCCGACATCCTGACCAGCGAGCGGGACCTGGCCTATCCGGCTGGGGTGCTGGACCTGATGGCCGGCCGCATGGGCTTTCCCGATGATGGCTTCCCGGCCGAGGTTCAGAAAAAGATCCTGGGGGACGAACCGCCGGTGGTCGGCCGCGCCGGGGAGAGTATGCCCCCGGCCGATTTCGACGCCACCGCCGAAGAGCTGTCCGGGTTGCTAGGCCAAGCGCCCACGCGGCAGGATGTGCTGACCTATCTGCTGTACCCCAAGGTCTTCCGCGACTTCATCGCCCAGTACGACTTGTATGGCGACCTCAGCGGCCTGCCCACGCGAAACTTCTTCTACGGCATGGAGCCCGGGGAAGAGACCGTCGTCGAGATTGAAAAGGGCAAGACCCTGATCATCAAATACATCACCACCGGCGACCCCAACGAGAAGGGCCGGCGGACGGTGTTCTTTGAACTCAACGGGCAGCCCCGGAATGTCACCGTCGACGACAAGTCCCTGGAGAGCGCCGCCACCGCACGAATCAAGGCCGACCCGACCGACGCCAAACAGGCCGCCGCCCCCATGCCCGGCATGGTCAGTACAGTCGCCGTGCGGGTGGGTGACGCCGTGGTCAAGGGGCAGAAACTCTTCACGCTGGAAGCCATGAAGATGGAAACCACCGTCACGGCCGACGCCGATGGCACCGTGTTCGAGGTGCTGGCGGCTCCCGGCACCCAGGTGGAATCGGGCGATCTGATCGTGAAGCTGGACTAGGCACCCCCCCTGTTAGGTTGCCTGTCGGTCCAAAGTCCGCCAGGCTGGCTTCGATGGGCCGGCGGTGTGGGTTACAATCGAAGATCGGAACCCGCCCCCCGGAGCGAAACCGCGAGGGGTCGGCGGGTGTTGTACAATGAAGGGGACCGTCTGCGCTCATCCGTCCAGGTTGGTTGCTGCCGCTGTCCCGAGTTTCCGATCGCACCCCTCACCCAGAGGACGGTGACCATGCGTGCTCTTCTGCCGACCGCGAACTGCCTGGCTCGGGCGGCCTTCTTGCTGGCCGTTCTGGGGTTGGTTTGGCCGGTTGCCGGCCAGGAACGTCGCCGGCCCAGCCCCGAGGAGTTCCTCAAGCGGGCCGACGCCAATAACAATGGCGTGCTTGAGCCCGAGGAAATCACCGGCGGCCTGCGACGCTATCTGGAGCGGTTCGCCGAAGAGGAGAAGCTCAACCTCGATCGGCCCATCAAGATCTCGAAGCTCGTCCAAATCATGGAGAAACGCCGCGAGCAGCGCGATCAGGAACGCGAGCAGGAGCGGTCGGGCGACGACCGTCGGGGCAATCGCGAACAGGCCAGCGCCCCGCTGGTGCCGGGATTTGGGCCGCCAGACGACGCGCCGGTGTTGGAACCCGTGCCGGGCTTCGATGTCCCGTTGGAATTGGCCAGCGCTCGCGGCAGCCGATCGATTGACGGTGAGTTTTCGGAAGAAGTCGTCAAGCGGGTCGACGAGATGCTCAAGCGGTACGACATAGACGGCAGCGGGGCCCTGGAACGGCACGAGTGGGACGATGTGCGGTGGCGGGACGATCCCAACAACTCGGACACCAACCGCGATGGCGTGCTGTCGCGGCGGGAATTGATGGTTCGTATCTCCAAGATTATCGAGCAAGATGCCGAGCGCGACGCCCGACGGCGGGAGGAGCGGTCTCAGCGCCGCGAGGCGGAACGCAACGAGTCGAGTTCCAGCTCGCGCGAGCCGTCGCGGGACACCGCGCGCGAGGCCCCGGCCTCATCGGACGATCGCACCCGCCGCTACGCCCAGGGGCTGATCGCACGCTACGACCTCAACAAGAATGGCAAGCTTGAGAAAGAGGAGTGGGAGGCCATTCGGGGCGGCAACTACGGAGCGGCCGACAAGAACGGCGATGGCGTGATTACCGAAGACGAGATGGTCGCTTATCTGACGAGCTTCGCCCGAGGTGGCTCCTCGGCCCAGGCGTCGGGGGGGTCGAACGCGCCGACGCGTTCGACCGAGGCCTCGACGGCGACTTACCGGTTCCGCACCCCGACCGAGCGCTTGCCCAATGGGCTGCCCGAGTGGTTTGTCCGCAGCGATGCCAACGGCGATGGCCAAGTGATGATGCATGAGTTCTCGGCCACCTGGGATGCGACCACGGCTGAGGAATTCGCCAAGTACGACCTCAACGGCGACGGCGTGATCACCGCCGCCGAGGCCGTTGCCGCACAGTCGGCGCCCAGCCGCGAGGGCACAACCGCCAGCCGCGGCACAGCAACACCCCCCCGCGAAGGCTACGCCGGCCGCGGTGGTGATACCCGAGGCGCTGGTGATTCTCGCCGCGGTGGCGATTCGCGCGAGGTCTCGAACTCCCGCGAGGCTCCAGCCGGCGGTGGTCGCCCCGCGACCGGCCGATTTGGTTTTGGACGTCGCTGATTGAAACCCACGGTGTTTCGGGGGCAGGTTGACGCCAGCAACCCAGGCTCCTGGCCTGGGCTGAGAGAACGCCCCCCTTGGGGGCGGGATCCGATTGTCGGCCCTGTATGGGCCGTTCCCTAAGCCCAGGGTGAAACCCTGGGACGCGGTTGGGGGGCAGAATCCGCATTTGGCCCTGTCGCGGGCGTTCCCTAAGACGCGGTTGGGGGCGGGATCCGATTGTCGGCCCTGTATGGGCCGTTCCCTGAGCCCAGGGTGAAACCCTAAGACGCGGTTGGGGGTCGGATTCCCTGTTCGGCCCTGTCGCGGCCGTTCCCTAAGATGCAGTTGGAGTCGGAATCCGCATTTTGCCCTTCCTGCTCGCGGTCCCTTCCCTGCCGCTCCCTGCCACCTCAGGTCCAGACCTGAGGTTTTTTCTTTGGCAACTTGCGGGATCTTGGGGCTTTGCGCGCCCCTTGGGGCTCGTGACGTGGTGGGCGAGGGCGATTTCTTCGGAGTAATCGAAAAAGTTGCCCGGACCGACTCAACCGGGCCAACCCCATCGACCGATACCCGGAGCCAGATGGACTTGTCTCTTTTTTGAGCTACGGGAGGCTCTTTGCATGACAGCGAGCAAACTGAGGCTTGGGCTAATCCTGAGCCTGTGTTTTTTGGCGGTGGATACCGCTCGCGGCCAAGGGGCTGGGCCCCCGAGCAACGACACATTCAGCGAGCGGTTTCAGCGGTATCGTGAAGACTTTTACCGCGAGCAGGCACCGCCCGGACAACCCACACCGGCCCGTCAGCCGATCGGCGTGACCGGCCCCGGAACCGATGGCGGCCGGACTTCGCGGCTTCCGCCTTTGGACGTGGCCCGGCGCCCCGAGGATGCGGCACCCAAGCGTGCCACTCCGCCGGCGGTGGACGAGGCCCCCACGCCGATGATTGCTCCTCGGCGGGAGTTCGGGCCGCGGAACGATTCGCCCGGCGGAGCCAGCATGAATGTTCAGCCGCAACCGGCCCAGCCTGCCCCCGCGGCCGAGCGAACCGAAGCGGCCAACGATGCGGGTCGGACCAACGAACCGGTGTTGCACTCGGGCCAGTCGCCGGTGCTCAGCGTCGAGACGATTGGTCCCCGTCGCGTGGTGATCGGCAAGAAGGCCATGTTCAAGGTGGCCGTCCGCAACACCGGCAATGTGGCGGCCCAGGACGTGGTGCTGACGGTCGAGGTGCCCGAAAACGTCGAGATCGTGGGTGCCGAGGGCCAGAGCATTGGCTCGACCAAGCGGGTCGACGACAACCTCGAGACGATCCTCTGGACCATCCCCAAGATGGAGCGGCACAGCCGCGAGGAATTGCTGTTGGGTGTGGTCGCCCGCAAGGGTGTGCCCTTGAACCTGACGGTCTCGCTGACGCACCGGCCGGTGGCCACCGAGACCAGCGTTGAGGTCTCGGAGCCGAAATTGACGATGAGCCTGGATGGCCCCTCGGAAGTGGCCTACGGCAAGCAGGAGGTGTTCCGCTTGACCTTGGCCAATCCGGGCACCGCCGATGCGGAAGGGGTCGAACTGCAGCTTGCCGCCGCCGATCCGAATGATCCGGCTCCGCCGGCCACCAAGCTGGGCAACATCGCGGCTGGTAGCCGCAAGATTGTGGAACTGGAACTCACGGCCCGTCAGGGAGGCACCCTGCGGATTCAGGCCACGGCCTCGGCCCAGGGCAACCTGTCGGCCGACGTCGCCGAGACGATTCTCATCCGCAAGCCGGAACTCGAACTCTCCGTTGCGGCTCCGCGGAACCGCTATTCGGGCACGGCGGCGCGTTACAAGGTCGCCCTGGCCAACCCCGGCAACGCCGCGGCCCAGGATCTGCAAATCGCCGCCCTGTTGCCGCCAGGTGCCGAGTTCGTCTCGGCCGAGGCGGGCGGAACCTACAACAAGGAGCAAGGCAAGATCACCTGGAAGCTGCCTAAGCTGGACGCCGACGACCTGGTCGAACTGGGCTTTGTTGCCAAACTGGCCGAAGTGGGCCAAGCCAAGCTCCAGGTGGCCTGCCAGGCCGAAGCCGGCTTGAAGGACGAGACCTCGGCGGTGACCATCGTCGAAGCCATCGCCGATGTGGAAATGCGGATCCAAGACCCCCGCAGCCCCATCGCGACCGGCGAGGAGATTGAGTACGAAATCGTCCTGCGGAATCGTGGGACCAAGAAGGCCGAGGGCATCGACGTCGAGGCCTTCCTGTCGGCCGGTCTTGAGGCCCAGCCCTCGCGGACGGCCAATCTGTACGAGATCAGCTCGGGCCATGTGCGGTTCCGTCGGGTCGACCAGCTCGCCCCGGGTCAAGAGCTGATCCTCAAGCTACGGGCCACCGGCGTGGTGCCCGGCAATCAGGTGGTGCGGGTCGAGCTGCGTTGCCCGTCGTTGGACCTGAGCATCGCCAAGGAAGAAGCCACCCGCTTCTACAGCGATGAAGAAGAAGACGGCCCGCTGGCCCCGATTTCGCTCGACACCCCGGCCGAGGCCCGGGTCAGCGATCGACCGGCCGACGAGCCCCAGCGGATTCGGATGCCCTTCGGTCAGTGATCGCGACCGCGGAGGTCACCCATACTATTGAGGTTGGCGAGGGGCGGGATGAATGCCACAATCCCGCCCCTTGTCGTTGGCGACCCGAAATGGCCGCCCGATTGTGTTGAAATGATGGAGGGGCGTGCGTCGCCCCCCATCCCGCGGCGCTCCGTCGAGGCGGTGCGTCGCCGTGGAGTTGGAAACCGACCTCGGTCGCGGATCTCGAGTGGCCGCGACACGGCTCGCGCGAAACGCCATGGAAATGCCTCTCAGGACGCGACGCAAGCCGCGGCCACTGACCCCGTGGGTCGTGGCCGCGCTGGTGGTCGCTGGCAGCTTTCCGGCTGGGGCCAACGAACCGGCCTGGGACGAGTCGCCCTCGACCATCCCCATTTCCACCCAATTGGGGCCCGAGTTTTGGGAGCCCCTGCCTCCGCCGCCGGAAGCTCAACAAGGCGACGGGGCCGCGATGGACGACGACCGCATCCCGGTCGATCCAGACGCCGCTGACCTGGACGATGCCGAAGAGGTCGACGCCGAACCGCTGGCCGAAGACGACGAAGACGACCTGGACGAACCCCTGCTGGATAAGGACGGGGTCATCGACCTGGAAGCCGCCGAAGTCGAAGACCGGCCGTGGTTCAAATACTTTACGCCGG
>JBJHDE010000241.1:0-1750 GCA_050486385.1 Planctomycetales bacterium
GGGTGTCGCGGGTCTCTGCCGGGGGGCGGTTCGCGCAGCCGGCGAGGATGAGCGCCGCGAAGACCGCGGCGACGACCGCGATCCGCGCCGCGCCCTTCATGTGTCGGGCCCTGTCTCCGCCTCGCGCAGGGCGGCGATCGCCTGCGTGCGCCGGCGCCCGAGCTCGTCCCCGAGCGCCTTGCCCTCCAGGCCGCCGGCCGCCAGCTCCGCGCCGCTGATGGCCCCGGCGGCCTGCCAGGCCCAGTAGGACTGCGAAGCGGCGCGGACGAAGTCCAGGCGTGCCCGACGGATGACCGGTGTGGCTTGCTGTTCGGCAATCTGGGCGGCTCGCAGACGGGCCCGCAGGGGATCGATCTCGCGATTCTGCAACAGCGGCACATCCACGCCCGCGCGAAACTCGCCACCGACGCCGGTTTTGAGTCCGCCGTTGTAAACCGGGAAATTGCCGGCTCCCCACCGCCAACCGGCAAACGTCGAGATGCCTCCGTAGGGAGTCACCTGCTGAACCCCAGCGTTGAGCCGCCCATTGGAAAAGGTGCCCGCCTGATCGGCACCATGGGCATGCAGCAGTGGGTCGAAAACGCCCTCGGCCGACAATCGCCGACCGCTGGCGATGACGCGCTCTTGCTCGATGGCGTACAGCAGCGGGAAGCTGGTCTCGACCCGGGCGAGCACTTCGCCCAGGTCCAGAGGGCCCGCATCCACCGGCCGCAGCACCACGTGGGGCTCGGGCGGTGGGTCGTCGGCAATGGCCATCGTGGGCAACTCGGCGGGCATCGGTGGTGCCGCCAGTCCCGGGGGAGCCAGCGGCGTGCGGATGCCCACTCCCGGTGGCAAGGGCGTCTGGGTCGCACACCCGGCCGACGTGGCAAGCACGCCTAGGCCCGCGGTGACGATCCAAAGCCCGAGCCGCGGGAGTGTCATTTGATTGCCCGGTCTTTGCCGTCGACCGGCCCCAGTGTGTGACCAAATTCCTTGGAGTGCAGCTCGCGGGCCGGGGGGAAGCCGTTCATCAGCCGCCAGAGCTCGTAGCCCATGGTCACCTGCTTGAGCACCACCCAGCCTTGGGCGCGAACGCCCTGGCGGAGGAACGTTGGGTCGGGCCAGTCGGCCCCAGGGGCGGGTTCCACCAAGATGCGGAAATCGCCGCCATCACCCTCCGTAGTTGTATCGACCAAAAACACCCGGCCCTCGAAGGTCCCGACCGCCGCATCCGGCACGGAAGCAAACTGGACGGCGGCCCAACCCTCAAATTGCAACAAAACCCGATCACCCACCCGCACCAAGGGCAGGTCGTTACCGGCGATGACCAATTCGGCCACGATGCCCGGCACCCCGCCTTCTCGACTGGCGATGGATTCTCGGCTGACCTCGGGCACCAGCACGGCCAGCCGCTCGCCAGGACGGACCAACTGCCCGCCAGCCTCGGCATTGGCCAACACCCGAAAGACGGTGCCTTCGACCGAGGCGGTGACCCGCTGATTTTCTTGTCGCTGGACCTGGGTCTTGATCGTGTTGTACTGCTGTTGGACGGCAGCCTGTTCACTCTGGGCGCCTTTTAGGGCCGACTCTTCGCTTTCGATGAGGCCCGATAGTCTTTTATCGGTCGCTTCGCGCTGGGCCTTGGCCGCATCGAGAGATTTTTCCGCCAGGCGGATGCGGGCCTCAACGAGCGGAACCTGGGCCTTGGCCAGATCGCGCTTCCGTTCGGCTTCCTCGACGTCGTCCTTGGAAACCACCTGTCCGACGG
>JBJHDE010000241.1:1760-7853 GCA_050486385.1 Planctomycetales bacterium
GTCCGACGGGGCTGTTGTGCAGCCGGCTGAGTCGCTCGAAGGCCAACTCCTCGCGGCGAAGATCGAAGCGCGCCCGCTCCAGTTCCTGCATGACGACCAGCACCTGGGCCTCGGCCTGCTCGACGCGGAGACTGGCCTCGGCCATCAGGACCTCGCGCTCATCTTTGACGAATTGCAGCCGGCTCCGCTGATTGTTGACCCGACCGTCGGCCAGGGCCAGGCGTTGCAGGGCCAGGGTCTCCTGTTCGCGGAGCCGTTCCAGGATCTGCGGGTCGTTGTCGACCAACTCGACCAACAGATCGCCCTTCTTGACGACATCGCCCTCCATGACGTGCCACTTCTTCACGCGGCCTTCAATGGGCGAAATGATGTACTGCGGGCGTTTGGCCGGATCAAAGGCAATGGCCCGCCCCACCCCGTGGACCGTCTGGGTCCACGGCGCAATGGCCAGCGCCGGGATCGAAGTCATCAACACGGTCAGCAGGGTCCACGCCAACCGCCGGATAATTTTGGGCGTGCGGACCATGTGGAGCGTGGGCAACTCCGCACTGCGAGGAGCAGCGGCAATCATGTTTCCTTCCCGGCAAGATCGTTGCGGCTCAGGCGAATGACGCGGTCGCACAATCGGGCGACATCTTCCGAGTGGGTCACGATCAGCAGCGTCCAGCGTGCATCGCCACCCAGCAAAGCGGGCAAGACTCTCTTGCGGACCTCGGCATCCATGTTGTCGAGGGCTTCGTCCACGATCATCAACCGCGGCTGCCCGACGATCGCCCGGGCCACCATCAGGCGATTGGCCTGCCCCAGCGACAACGGCGAGCCGCCGGTCCACAGCGGGGTATTCAATCCATCGGGCAAAGCCAGCACGGTTTCCAACAGGTCGACCCGCCGCAAGGCGTCCTGGACGTCGCCCAGGGTCACGTAGTCGCGACCCATTCGCACATTGTCCAGCACCGAGCCCTCAACGACCTCAATGCCCTTAACCAAGGCAACGTGCTCGCGGAGCGTCTCCAGCCGCAGGGTCCGCAGGTCGGCCCCGTCGATCTCGACCCAACCCTGGTCGGGCGTCCGCAGCCCGAACAGCAAGTCGACCAGGGTACTTTTTCCAACGCCGTTGGGACCAACCAGGGCCGCCCGCTCGCCGGGGGCGAGTTGCAGGTCGAGGTTCTTCAGGGCCGGTCGGCCTTGGCGATCGTAGGTGAAACTCACATTGTGGATGCCAATCGCCGCGCCACTGGTCCGCGAGTGATGCCGCTCGCCGCCACTGCGCTCCTGAGGCAAGTCCAGCAGGTGGCCCAACTTGTCGACCGCGGCCAGCAAGTCGTAGAAGGCCTCCAATTGCTTGCCGAACTTCGAGAAGGTCGCCACCACCAGGGTGACCACAATCTCGGCGGCCACCAACTCGCCCAGCGTCAAGTCGCCACGAATGACCAGAAAGCCGCCAATGCCCAGCACCGCCACATTGGCAATGACTTGCAGCAACAGGGCGAACGAGATCTGCCGGATCAGCACGCGGAAGTGCTTCTCGCGGGCCAGCAGGTACTCGCGGGTCAGACGATCGGTCTTGTCGTTGGCCAACTGCGGTCCGCCCGCGGTCTTGAAGGCCACCGGGTGTCGGGCGATTTCTTCCATCCAGCCGGCCACGCGGTACTTGCAGATCGACTCGTGAATGGCGGTCCGCACCGCTCCGCGACCCAGCACCACGGTCAAGAAGATCAGCGAGCCGATCAGGAAGATGTCGAATCCCAACAGATACACGTGATACGAGGCCAACAGGATCAGCCCGATCATGATCTGCAGCACCAGGCTCACGCCGTCAATCATCAGCGTGGCGCCAGCCTTCTGCACGGTCAGCACGTCGAAAAAGCGGTTGACTAACTCGGGGCCGTTCTGGCGATCGAACCCTCGCAAATCGACCCGCGGCAGGCGGTAGGCCAAGTCGGCCGCCACCCGCACGAACACTCGACGCTGGATGAACTCGACCACGAAGGTCTGCAGCAAGGTGATGGCCCCGGCCAGGGCCAAGGCGATCAACAGGCCGAAGCACAGCATCAACAACTGCTGAACCAGGGTGCCCAGGGCCACGGTATTGACCACGGCCATGGCCGCCACCGGGGTGGCCAGCGTCAGGGCCCCCACACCGACGGCAAACAACGTCACCAGAATCAGGTCGCTGCGCTCGGGCTTGAGCAACCCAAACAACCGCCGCAGCGGAGGCAAACCATGCCCATGGGTGGGGTGATGATCGTGCTCGGGGCTTTGATTGGCCCGCGAGGCCTCGGCCATGGGGGCCGCTGGTTGGGCGATGACCCACTCCAGCACGGTGTCGGGATGGTCAGACCCCAACCGATGGGTCAGGCCTTCGAGCGGCAACCACTCTTCGCTATCGTCGCCGTCCAGATCGGCCAAACCACCGAAACGGCCCCGACGACCCTTGAGCACAAACCAGCGGGCCTGGCCCTCGGGGGTGATTGTAAACAGGGCCAACGGCGTATGATTGGTGACCGTGTGCAACGCCTCGCGGGTGCTGAGCGAGCGGCTCACGATCCGCAGGCCCATCGCATCGGCGGCGTAAGCCAGCCGCAACCGCGCCGCCCGGGGCAATGTGGGGGGGATTTCCCGGGCCGCGGCGCGCAGGGTCCCGGCCGCCCGCGAGGGGTCGAACGACAGACCGTTGGCCTCGGCGAGGATACCGAGGACCCGCAGGGCCTGACCTTCACTCTGCAAGAAGCTCTTGCGGTCGCCCAACGGTACGTCCTCGTAATCCTCCAGATGCATTGGTCGAATCACGGCTTAGCCCCTTTGCCCTGGATGCTGCAACTTTGAGCACGCGGCGGGGCGGTGCTGCCCGGTACCACGACACGGTTGACACGAACTCGCATACGCGATTTTTATGTCGTAAGTATCGGTCACGTCAAGCTTATTATCGCGAAAAACATGTCGCAGGATTCACGACACGAACTTCGCGATTGATTTGGCGTGACAAAGTCGATAGATTAGTCCAATGTGGGATGAATCTGATGACCCGGTGGCTCCCGGGCCACCGCCCCCCCAAAGGAACTTGGCGGCCGAGGGATCGGTTGAACCAAGGTCCAAAGGTTGCGCCCTCATGAAGAAGTCAGAGCCGCTGGAGCCGCCCCCGCGCTCGGGAACGGTGTTCGGCGAAGGTGCTGGCCAACCCGCGGAAGTCCAGCACCGCTGGACGTTTCTGACCAATCACACCCATGTGCTGGTGGTTTTGGCTCAGGATCCGGATGTGGTCCTCCGCGAGGTTGCCGTGATGGTTGGCATCACCGAGCGGGCGGTGCAGCGGATTATCGTCGATTTGGAAGATGCCGGCTATCTCATTCGCGAGAAGGTCGGCCGACAGAATCGCTACATCATCCGAAGGGATAGGCCCCTCCGACATCCCCTGGAATCCAATCATACGATCGGGGAACTGCTCGAGCTGATTATCCCGAACAATTCCCCATCCGTCCCATTCAACGGATAGTTGCCGGGGCGGATGGGTCCGCGGATTGTCCCCAGCCACCGGCCGACAACCCCCGCGTTGGGTTGGTGGCCGAAGGGTGGCCAGTGGGGGCGTGTCGGGACTAGCGCGGCATGCCCGCGTCGACGACGCCTGGCCACTCGGGCCGGTGTCGTGGTCGGAGGCTGCTTGGCCATGATCGGCCTGTTGCCGGCTTGAAAAGCGACTGCCTAGCGACTGAGCACTGGCAGCAATCGCCCGGTCCGCCACGACTGCCCGTCCCGCTCGACGGCGTGGTACAGGGTGTCGCGCTCAATCGGCTGGCGACCGGCCTCGCGGATCAGTCGCTGAATCGCCTCGACGCTCAGGGCCTCGGGCGTCTCGGCACCGGCATCGTGGTAGATCAGCTCGTGCCGCACCGTGCCGTCCAGATCGTCGGCTCCGTAGCCCAGGGCGGCTTGGGCCACGCCAATGCCCAGCATGATCCAGTAGGCCTTGATGTGGGCAAAGTTGTCCAGCATCAGCCGCGAGACGGCCATGGTCCGCAGATCCTCCAGGGCCGAGGCCTTGCGGATGTGGTCCAGCTTGGTGTTCTCGGGGTGGAACGCCAACGGGATGAACGTCTGGAAGCCCCCGGTCTCGTCCTGCAGGGCCCGCAACCGCAGCAGGTGGTCGATGCGATGCTCCGCCGTTTCGAGATGCCCGTACAGCATGGTGGCGTTGCTGCGAAGCCCCATCTGGTGGGCCGTGCGGTGGATATCGAGCCACTCGTCGGCATCGGCCTTGTGTTCGCAGATGAGGTCGCGGACCTCGGGGTGAAAGATCTCGGCCCCGCCGCCCGGCAGGCTGCCGAGTCCGGCATCGACCAGATCGGCCAGAATCTCGGCGTAGGGCCGCTTAGTGAGTTGGCGGAACCAGTTGAGTTCGACGCCGGTCCAGGCCTTGAGGTGCAGGTTGGGGTACGCCTCGTGCAGGATCCGCACGATATGGACGTACCACTCATAGGGCTTCTGGTGGTGCAGGCCGCCGACAATGTGCATCTCGGTGGCGCCGATCTCGACGGCCTCGCGGCCACGTTCGAGGATCTGCTCGTCGCTCATGACGTAGCCCTTGGGGCTTTTCAGGTCCGCCCGGAACGCGCAGAAGCGGCAGCGATAGACGCAGACGTTGGTGGGGTTGAGGTGGCAGTTGATGTTGTAGTAGGCGGCCTGGCCGTTGAGTCGCTCGCGGACAAGGTTGGCCAATCCGCCCACCTCGTGCAGGGGGGCTTCGGGACTGAACAGGAACACGCCGTCGGCGAAGTCCAGCCGTTGACCACCGACGACCTTGGCGGCGATGTCAACCATCCGCGGATGGGTCGGCTCGAAGGGGAGCGTCATCGGGAGACCTCCTGGGGCGTGTTCAAATTGTTCTGAAACCATTGTTCGCTTCATTCTACCTGCCCCCCGCCGCCAAGCAAGTACAGATCGGCCAGCACCACGGCCAGCAGGCCCAGGCTGATCACGGCGTTGACGTGGAAGAAGGCCGTGTTCACCCGACTCAGGTCGTCGGGGCGGACCAGGCGGTGTTCGTAGACCAGCAGCGCGGCGATGGCGGCCAATCCGGCCCAGTACAGCCAACCCAACCAGGGGTAAGCCCACGGCAGGATGGCCAACAGGACGACCATCGCGGCGTGGCAGGCGGCGGCCAACCGCAGCGCGGCGGGAACACCCCAGGTGGCCGGAACGCTGTACAGGCCGGTCGCCCGATCGAACTCGGCATCCTGGGCGGCGTACAGCATGTCGAAGCCGCTGACCCAGGCCAGTACGGCCAGGCCCAGGACCAGGGGAGCCAGCAAGTCGGCGGGATCGGCCCAGACGAGCTGTCCGCGGATGGCGATCCAGGCGGCCAGCGGGGCCAAGGCCAAGGCCGCCCCCAACCAGACATGCACCCAGGACGTAAACCGCTTGGCATAGCTGTAGCCCAACACAAAGCCCAGCACCGGCAGGCTCAGGGCCAGCGGCAACACGTTGGGCAAAAACAACAGGGTCGCCAGCACGAACAGCACGCCCGAGACCAGCGTCAAGCCAGCCACGGCCGCCACGCTCAGGGTTCCGGTCGGCAGGTGCCGATTGGCCGTGCGGGGGTTGGCGGCATCCAGGTGGCGATCGGCCAGGCGATTGAAGCCCATCGCCGCGGTGCGGGCGAGCACCATGCACAGCAGGATTCCCAGCAGATCCTGCCAGCGAAACGGCAGCCGAGGCTCGCCGACGCTGCCGGCGTACCACGCCATGGCCGCCGCCACCATGGCAAACGGCAACGCAAACAGCGTATGGCTGAAGCGGATCATGGCCAGAAACTGGCCGACGGTCGCAAACACGGTAAACGGGTCTCCTGGGCCGGCCGCTGCCGGTCGTCCCTGTCTGGGGGCGGGTGCCTCCTGGATGAAGCTTGGTCCGCCGCCCTCAACCTGGAAAGCCCCGCGACCGAAAAGCCCTCGGCATCCGGCATCCCCCTGAGGGCCCGAAGTGTCCTGGCGGCAAACACGGCGGCTAACCGCGGATGTCGGCGGCTTCGGGGATGTCGCGGCGTGGGCGGAACCAACGCCGCGGGCGAAGCCGCCAGCGGGGGGCGGTGGGTTCGTC
>JBJHDE010000242.1:0-5274 GCA_050486385.1 Planctomycetales bacterium
CAACTCGCCCGGCGACGTGACCGTCAACGGCGCGACCATCACGCAAAGCGGCGGCCACGGGGCGGCGATTCTGGCCAATACCGGCACCGTGACGCTGGCCAACTCGGTGATCGACGGTACCTTGCTTTACGGTGTGGACGTGGCCGCCAATGCCGGCTAGACCAACTTGCAGAATGTGACCATCAACAACTCGGCCGCCGCGGGCCTGGCGGTGCGGGGCAACACGGGTCGAACAAACCTGCTGGGGGTGACCGCCAACAACGCCGCGCTCAACGGCGTGAACGTCCTCGGTAACGCCGGAGAGACCAATTTCTCGAACCTGACGGTGGCCGATTCCGGTCTGCACGGCGTGTTTATTCAAGCCAATACCGGGCCGGTGAACTTCAATAACACGCTGGTGGAACGAGCCGGGGCCGATGCGATTCGCGTCATTGAAGAACACGACGGGCCGATCGCCTTCAATAACACGACCTTGCTCAACCCGACCGACTCGGGCATCGTGCTCAGCCAGACCGAGGGTGGCATCAGCTTCGAGAACACCCTGATCGCCAATGCCGGGGCCCACGGCGTGCTGCTGGACGACACGACCGGCAACTACCGCTTTGGCCAGACGACGATTACCAACACCCAGGACGTGGCCTTCCTGATTGATGATGGCGAGTCGAACGTCGAGTTCACGGGCCGAATCACCCAGACCACCGGGGCCGAGGCCCTGGCGATTCGCAACATCGACGGCGGCCAATACAGCTTGACGCCCGGTGCCGCCGGCGGACCGACCATCGTGGCCTCGAACCTCGACCCGGGCGTGTTTGCCGTGGACCTGGATGCCGACGGCAGCCTGGCGCAAATCAACCTGGTGGGTGTGAATGTCGATGCCAATGGTGTGGGCGGCGGCCTGCGGCTGACCAACCTGGGCGTCAATGGCCTGGCCAATTTCGAGAACCTGACAATCACGAATGCCGCCACCGGCGTGGCGGTGCTGAACAACGATGGATTCGTGAACTTCCAGCAGCTTCAGTCCACCGCCGTCGGCGCCGGCTCGATTGCCTTTTTGGCCAACGACAACACGGCGCTGGTCAACGTGGGCGGGGCCAACAATCGGCTGGTCGCCGTTGAGGGCCGCGCCGCGCTGATCGAGCAGACCAACGGCTTTCTGTCGTTCGATCGGATCACCGTCACCGATGGCGACGGCGACGCGGTGGTCCTCCGCGACTTCGACGGCGGCTTCTTCGTGCAGCAACGCTTCACCGTGGACGGCAACACCGCCGGCACCGGCTGGCTGGTCGAGAACGCCACCGGGCAGTTTGTCGCCGGCCGACTGGATTTCGACGACGTGCTGGACGGCGTCCACTTCACGAATGTCGCCGGCTCGATCATCCTGGGTGGTGGAACAATTGGCGGAACCGGGGCCGCCGGAACCGGCTTGAACATCGGCGATGTCGGCGGAGCCCTGAGTCTGGAAATGTTCAACACCCGCATCAACGGCTACGCCACGGGTGTAGAGCTGCTGGTCAACCCCGGCGGCACGCTGACCCTGGGCGGCGTGAACAACACCTTCGGGACAAACACGCAGAACGCCGACGTCACCAACAACGGCACCATCAACGGTGTCATCAACTTCAACGGCGGGATCACCGTCCCGTGATCGACTGATCGGAGCGTACCCGTGCCCTTGCTTCATAAAAAGTGTGCCACTGCTTGCTGACAAGCAGAGTGTGGGCTGATCGATGTTGAATCGTCGAGCCGAAGCGCGACTGTTCCAGGCAACGTGAACGGTTTCCAACACTGCTTGCTTGCCAGCAAGCAGTGGCACACCCGCGGGATCACCGTTCCGTGATCCTCGGACCGGAGCACCACAACTTCGCAGGGGATTCGCAGCCCTGGCCGCTCCGCGAGTTACTGGGGGAGGTACGCTTGTTTCATGCGGCGGTAGCTGCGGTCGACTTCCCAACCCAGGCTCTTGGCGTTGTCGGTCGACTCGCCGGCGAGGGCGTGTTCCAGCAGTTCGAGCTTGTCGCGGAGCACCCGGGCCTTGACCTGCTGATAGGGTGTGAGTTGGCCGGTCCGTAAATAATGCCCGACCTGCACGCGCCGGGTCCAATCTTCGAATCGGGGGATGTAATACTCGGCGACCTCGGGGTCGTTGGTCAGCACGCCCGCCAACATCTCGGTCCGCAGGATGTCCATCTCTTTGAAGGCCTCATCCGTGGGTGGATAATAGGCAAAACATCCGGCAATGCTGATGCCGACGAGAATCAACAACGTGGCGGCACCCAGCACGGGGCCGGGGAGTGGGCGGTTGTACCACGGGCCGTCCGACGGCGTGGCGTCGGGCTGGCTCTCGGGGCGTTCCCACCGGGCTTCGAGCGTGCTGTTGGGGTCGGTGCGTTGCAGAATCGCCCCCACCAACACCACGGCCAAGAGCAAGCCCAACGCACCCCAATCGGCCAGATTCACATGATCGCGCAATTGGGCCAGGGCAATGCGGGCCGGTTGTTGGGTGCCCTCGGGGAAGGGATTGCAGTAGCCGTCAAATGCATGCGTATGCCCGGCCGGATGCACCGACGCGGGATACAGCGGGCGATCGACTCCGTAGGCCAGGGCCAGCACAATGCCGACCAAGAGCGCCAGCAGGGTGGCTCCCCGACGCAGCCCGTAAGTGTGAAAGGCCCAGACCAACAAACCCAGGTTCAGCCCAGCGCCCAGCGCTAACAGTGTGAAGGCGGCCCCCACGCTGTTGCCGTGCAGAAACATCGAGCCAAGCTGGCTCATGGTTTGCAGCGGCGTCGCATACGCGGGAATCGCAATGGCCGCCATGATGAGCGGCGCGAACGGATCGTCGGCCTCGGCCGAGGTCTGCAAGCTGCCGGCGGGCAGAACGACCGCCAACAGGCCGACGCCGACCAACCCAATCGTCAGGTACACCAGCGAGGGCCCGCCCAGTTCCCGCGCCCCAGCGGTGCCCATGCCCAGCATTCGCGTCAAGCCGTAGCCCAGGGGACGCGGCTCGGGTTCGGGTCGGGCCGAACCGGGAAACAGCCGATCCCAAAGTGCTCCGACGCCGGTCACGACAATCAGGCTACAAAAGGCAAACGCCAGAATCGTGAAGGGCTCGGCCAGCGTGAGGCCATATAACAACGACAACGGATTGAACAGCGGCGCGGTGATCGCGAAGGCCAGGATCGTGCCGCCCGAAACGCCCGACCGGACCATCTGCCGGCAAATGGGAATCACACCCAGCGAGCAGACCGGCAGCAACATGCCAATGAACCAGGCTTGCAGCAGGGCCGTGCGTTGGCCCTCGCCAAACAGGCGGCGGGTGCCGGCATGACCCAACAGCCGGGCCAGCACACCGCAGATGATCAGACCAATGATGATGGTGGGCGCCGCGGCGGCCAGGGCCTGAACGACCCGCAGCCCCATTGCCCAGACGGCCAGCTCGATCATGGTTCTCCCTCGCCGGAGGAAACGGGTTCTTCACCCCGATGGGAATCCCGCCACGACCCGGTCGCCTCGATTGCGGCCAGTTCGGCCAGGGCCGATTCAATCTTTCGAATGGTCTCTCTCGGTGCCACCGCCGAAGCACCGGACGAGGCCAGGTGCTCGGACCACTCGGCATACCACGCTTGGAGTTCGGGCGAGCGTTCATAAACCCGGTTCCACTGGGCCTCGGGCATGTCGCTGTCGCCGGCGACCTCGGGCAGCCATTGCAACGTCTCGCGAATGGTCTCGATCACCTCGCGGGCGTCGTCCAGGTCGTTGTGAGAGATCTCCGCGAGCACCAGCCGGTGCAATTCGTGAAGTTGCTGGACTCCCGCGCCGTAGTCGCTGGGCCGCGTCTCGGGCAGATCGTGATCGTGCCCATAGAACGGATTGCCGTCGGCATCTCCCTTCTCGCTCGATGGGGAACATCCCATCCCCAGCGCGAGCGCAACACACACGGTCGCAGCCAGGCAGCGGGTCAGGCCACGGCGTGAGGCGTGGCGGATCGATTGAACATGCATCGGATTGTCTCTTCGAACTGCCAGGACATTTTGGACCGGCTCACGTTCAACGCATGGTGTCAACAATTCCACGCGACGCGACTTCCAGGGAGACACTCAACGGCCGTCCAGCGGCACCGGCACGGGAATCTCAGCCAGTAGGCCGGCGATAACCGCCTGGGGATCGGTGAAGTCGCCGGTCAGTCGCACCGCGAGCAGCGGCCCGGCCACGTGCTGCACATCGTCGGGTGTCACAAAGTGCCGGCCCTGCAAATGGGCACGGCCCTGGGCGACCCGTTGCCACAGCAGCAAGCCACGCGGGCTGACGCCCAGACTCACCGCCGGATGCCGTCGGCTGGCCTCAGCCAGATCGACCAGATACTGCTGCACGGCCGGGCTGACCGTTACGTTGGCCACGTGATCTTGCAGGCTTTCCAACGCGCGGGGGTCGACGACGGAGCTTTCCAGGCTGTTGGGCCGGCGATTCGGTCCCACATCGGCCGCCAACATCTCCAGCGAGCTGTTGCGGTCGGGATAGCCAATGGTCAACTTCATCGCAAAGCGGTCGAGCTGCGCCTCGGGCAAGGGATAGGCCCCATGGCTCTCGACGGGGTTTTGGGTAGCGATCACAAAAAACGTGGGCGGCAGGCGGTGGGTCACGTTGTCGATGGTGACTTGCCGTTCACTCATGGCTTCGAACAACGCGCTCTGGGTCCGCGGCGTGGCGCGATTGATCTCGTCGGCTAACAGGACATCGGCAAACACCGGCCCCGGCAAAAATTCAAACTCCCGGGTCTTTTGATTGAACACGTTGAAGCCCGTCACATCGCCCGGCAGCAAGTCGGGCGTACACTGCACCCGGGCGAAGCGGCCGCCCACGGCGACGGCCAGACTCTTGGCCAAGGTGGTTTTGCCCAGCCCGGGCAAGTCCTCCAGCAGCAGGTGGCCCCGCGCCAGCAGGCAGGTCAGCACATCTTCAATCACCGAGGCTTTGCCCCGCAGGACCCCGCCCAAGGCCTGCCGCAGTCGATCGAGCGTGGCCTGATGATCGCACGCCGTATGAGCGGTCGCGCTAGTGGGTGCGTTGTGTGTGGCCTGAGTCATGCCCGGATTCCAAGAGTTGCAAACACAGACGGATTCATTTGCGGCGGTTCAGGTGGAACAGTGTTTTTTGCAGGCTCCGTCGAATCGGGCGGCTCACACGCGCGCGACATCGCCCGCAACCGCCGATAATCCCAGCTTGCGGCCACCGCCTGGCAACCGGCCCACAGGGCGGCATCGCCGAGGCTCT
>JBJHDE010000242.1:5284-7847 GCA_050486385.1 Planctomycetales bacterium
GCTCTCGGCGGTGGGCGGGCCATAGCACTGGCGTTCGGCGGCGGCCAGCACCAGCGGCCAATCGCCGGTCTCGTCGGCCGTGCCCCAGCAGCGGAGCGACCACTGACGCAGCGTCTCGCCCCGTGTCCGCGGGCAACCGGCTAGCCACGCCCGCCGCTCCAGCAGCCGGATGGTTTCGGCCAGCCGGCGATGCGGCAGCAGCCAACACACCAAGCGGAACCAAAGTGCGAATCCCAACGCCAGGATCGACCGCCACCACACGCCCGCGACGATCGCGATTGTTCCGGCGGCAGTGAGGGCGACCCCATGCTGGCGAACAAACAGCAGCAGTTCCTGACCGCGGGCCAGGGCCCATTCCAGCCAGGTGGCCGGCGGAGGCAGCACGCGGTAGCCGGGCGTGGGTTCTAAGGTCAGCCATGTGCCGTCGGGCAGCATGAGTTCGGTCCAGAAGTGAACATTCTCGGCATGCGCCAGCGAATAGCGACTGGCCGGATCGTAGTCGGTCTCATCCAGGTAATAGCCGCTGACCATCCGGGTCGAGTGTCCCAGGTTCCGCAGCATCAGCGCCGCGGTGGTGGCAAACAGATAGTCGGGCCCGCGACGGGCTTCGAAAAGAAAGTGATCCACGACCTCGGGCGCGTCGTCGGGGATGGTGGCTTCGGGGTCGAGTTCACAATGTTGGGCAAGCCGGGTCAGCACGGCATTCACCTGCGGCATGCCATGCGGTAGGCCCTCGACCCAACTGTTCAGCAGCTCGGTGGTCCGTGGACTCAGCAGCGGTTCGGTGATCGATTCGACACGGTAGCGGGCCTGGCCCATCCGCCGTTGGGCACTCCAGGCGAGCTGCTCCAGCGGTTCGGGATCGACGGTTTGGGCGATGGTCCGCAGCACCTCGCCGCGAGGAACCACCGTCTTGGGCCCGCCGTTGAGCCGCAGCACGCCCGGCTGACCCCAACAGTAGAAATCGGGGCGGTCGGCCAGGCCCAATTGAAACTGTCGCAGATTGCCAGGCACGGGCAACACGGCCGAGGCCAGGGTGCCGACCAGCACCTTGTGTTCGACAAGCCCACCGTCCCAATCGCGGGGGCGATGTTCAAATTCCATCCAGCGGCCCGAACGCTGTTCCAGGTTCGAACAACTGGCGTGGATCTCGGGCTCGGGCTGCCAGGCAAAGCCATCGAAGTGATCAAAAGTTTGAAATCGCAAGTGCAGCGGCGTTGGCCCCTGGACACTCAGCAGGGCGTTGGCCTCCAGGTTTTTGGGCCGGCGGCGCTGACGGTTCCGCGGTTGACGAACGGCCGCGAACTCGCGTCGGGCGGCATCGCTGCGGGCCTGGCGATTCTCGGGCGTGATGAACTCGGGGGCCAGCGGCACGGCGCGTTGATGATCGCGTTTCGGTCGGGCCTCGCCATACATATCGTTGATGGCGTCGTAGAGGGTCCGCTCGTTCGATTCGATAAAGGATTCGCCCACTGCGCCGCTGCTGGTGTGATTGGGCCCCGAAGCCAGGTCGTCCCCATCGCCGACGCCGCCGCGGCCAAAGGGGTCGCGCCAGGTGGTTCCGCCCGAGCCCGGCAACAGCTCGCCCAAGGTGGCTTTCCACTCATCGCTGCGACGATCGGTCAACAGCACGGTGGCCACCACCAGCAATCCGATAGCCACCGCCGGAGTCAGCGGTAACCGTTGCTGGGTGTGCAGCCGCTGCCAGTACCAACGCATCAGCCACCAGGTGAGCAACACCGTGAACGGGGCCAACACCCCCAGGACCGCGCGATCGTCGGCCATGATGTAACTGAACAGCATCACAAACGCGCTGGCGACCACGGCAACGCTGTTGGGCCGCGACCAACCACACAGGGCCGCCGAGGCCACGGTCACGTACTGAAGCGAAGCCAGGCATAACAATTCAAACGGGCGGCCTTGATAAAACATCGACCGCAGGATCGGCTCAATCGCCAGCGGCGCCACAAAGGCCAAGGCCAACACCACCGTCGGCCAGGCGCCCATCGACCGCTGGAACACACCCAGCCGCAGCAGCGCACCGCACACCGCAGCCGCGGCGAGCCCCATGACCAAACCCACCGCCAGCGAGGTCATCACGCTCCGTTCGGGCGGGGCGATTGCCACTTCGGCCGCCATGGCCGACAGCCCCGCCAACAGCAAACACAGCACCACCCCGCCCAGGGCCACCGGTTGATAGTCATTCGACACGTCGGCCCCTCCTGACATCGCTACCGCTGGACCGACCCGCAAGCTGCTCGGGTAGCCGGTGGGGATCATCAATCAATATCCACCCCGAACCCGGCGCGCGAGCCTCGCGGCTGGCGGGCGTCTGCCGTTGCCACACGCCTTGCACAAAGGCCGATCGATCCAACACCAGCACCATGGGCCGTTCGGGCCCGCTGGTCAGTAGGTTCTCGGCCTGCCGTTTGAGCCGGTTCCAGCCCAGGTCGGTGGTAATGATCCAGGGCACGGCTCCACCGCGGGTGCGAAGCGACTTCAACAACAGCTTCGCAAGCGGTTCGCCCGCCTCGTCGTTGATGAAGGCCAACTGCGTGAGCAA
>JBJHDE010000243.1:0-7471 GCA_050486385.1 Planctomycetales bacterium
GCGCGGCCAGCACATGCTTGATGATGTCGCAGCCAATCTTCTCGTCGGCGGTGCATTGCTCGCGGACGCTCTCCACGGCCGGCTCGCAACGCAGCAGGGCCACGCCACCGCCGGGAAGAATGCCTTCTTCAATGGCGGCGCGGGTCGCGTGCATGGTGTCTTCCACGCGATCCTTCTTCTGCTTCATGTCGGTCTCGGTCGCGGCACCCACCTTGATGATGGCCACGCCGCTGGTCAGCTTGGCCAACCGCTCGTCGAACTTCTCTTTGTCGTACTCGCTATCGGTACGATCCCGCTGCTTGCGAATCTGCTCGACCCGGGCGGCGATCTCTTCACTGTCGCCGGCACCTTCGATAATGGTGGTGCTGCCCTTGTCGATCTTGACCTGCTTGGCCCGTCCCAGGTGGTCGAGCTTGAGGTTCTCCAACTTCAGGCCCAGGTCCTCGCTGATAACGGTGCCACCGGTCAGCACGGCAATATCCTGGAGCATGGCCTTGCGGCGATCGCCAAAGCCCGGGGCCTTGACGGCCACGGCCTTGAGTACGCCCCGCAGCTTGTTGACCACCAGGGCGGTCAGGGCATCGCCCTCGACATCCTCGGCAATCACCACCAGCGGCTTGCCACTGGAGTGGACCTGCTCGAGCAGCGGCAGCATATCGCGGAGGTTGCTGATCTTCTTCTCGTGCAGCAGGACCAGCACGTCCTCGAGTTCGCAGGTCATCTTCTCGGCGTTCGTAATGAAGTACGGCGAGAGATATCCCTTATCGAACTGCATGCCCTCGACAAACTCGAGGGTCGTCTCGCGGCCCTTGCTCTCTTCGATGGTGATCACACCCTCGCGGCCGGTCTTCTGAAAGGCCTGCGACATGAGCTGGCCAATCTCGCGATCGCTATTGGCCGAGATCGTACCGATCTGCTCGACCTCTTCGGGCGTGTTGACCGGACGCCCGATGCTCCGCAGATGCTCAATGGCGGCGGCGGTGGCCTTCTCGATCCCGCGGCGGATGGCCATGGGATTGCTGCCGGCGGTGATGTTCCGCAGGCCTTCGCGGAGAATGCCGCGGGCCAGCACCGTGGCCGTGGTCGTGCCGTCGCCAGCGACATCGCTGGTCTTGCTGGCCACTTCGTTGACCAGCTTGGCGCCCATGTTCTCGAAGCGGTCTTCGAGTTCGATTTCCTTACTGACGGTCACGCCGTCCTTGGTGACGCTGGGGCCACCAAAGCTTTTGTTGATGATCACGTTGCGGCCGGTGGGGCCCATCGTGACGGCCACGGCATCGGACAGAATGTCGACGCCGCGCATCATCTTGTCCCGTGCGCGGTCGTCAAACAGTAACTGTTTGGCGGGCATGAATTCCAACTCCTCGAAAGAAAGCGTGTACGGTTGAGAAACGGTGTGGGGCGGCGGGCCAATGGCTCAGAAAGTTCCACTCGCTCGTCCGACCCCGTCCCGCAGGGTGAACAGGGGCCGCGCGGTCGCGCTCAGCTCACGATCTTGGCCAAAATGTCGCTCTCGCGGAGGATCTTGACCTCCTTGCCATCCACCTCGATCTCGGTGCCCGAGTACTTGCCGTAGATCACCACGTCGCCCACGGCCACGCTCATCGAGCCCCGCTCGCCACTGTCCAACAGCCGGCCCGGGCCCAAGGCCACCACGGTGCCACGCTGCGGCTTCTCCTTGGCCGAATCGGGCAGCACGATGCCGCCGGCGGTCTTCTCTTCGGCTTCTTGGGGCTCGACAACAATCCGATCGTCCAAGGGGTTGAGTTTCATCTGTGGTTGTCCTCAGGAATACCTGTGTCGTTGTGGGTTGAAATCGCTCGTGTCGGTCGCGGCGAATTAAGTCGCCGTTTGGTTGTTGATCGCTTGCCGAACGTCGCGCCCCGCCACTGGGGGCCGGGGCTGGCGACATTCGCTCGGCAGGGTCTGCCGTGGGCGTTTCGCGGAGATGCCGCCTGCGGACAAGGCAATCGCCACCCGCCCCAGGGGGCGAGGCGATCGGCTCGGCCGCCGGCACTCACATCATGCCGCCCATTCCGCCCATGCCACCCATGCCTCCCATTCCGCCCATGCCTCCCATGCCACCCATGCCGTGGTCATGGTCATGGCCGTGATCCTCGTCTTCCTCGGCGGGAATCTCGGTGACCAGGCTCTCGGTGGTCAGCAGCAAGGCGGCCACGCTGGCGGCGTTCTGCAAGGCACTGCGAACCACCATGGTGGGATCGACCACACCCGCGGCAATCAGGTCGCCATAGGTGTCCTTGTCGGCGTCCCAGCCGGCGTTGCCGCCCAGCTTGCGGACACGGTTGACGATCACGCCGCCGTCGCGGCCGGCGTTGTGGGCAATCGTCCGCAAGGGCACTTCCAGCACCTTCCGCACAATCGCCGCGCCTTGGGCCTGATCGCCCGGCAGGCCCAAACCGTCCAGGGCGTCGGCGGCTCGCAGCAGGGCCGTACCGCCACCCGGCAGAATGCCTTCTTTCAAGGCCGCCTGGGTCGCGCTGCGGGCGTCTTCAAACAGGGCCTTCCGCTCTTTCATTTCGGTCTCGGTCGCGGCGCCGACGGTGATGACCGCCACGCCACCGGCCAGCTTGGCCAACCGCTCTTGCAGCTTCTCGCGATCGTACTCGCTCTCGGTGCGGGTGACTTCCTCGCGAATCTGCTGGGCCCGGCCGTCAATCGCCTCGCGGTTGCCGGCCCCATCAATGATGGTGGTCTCGTCGCTGGTCAGCTCGACCCGCCGCGCGGTGCCCAGATCCTGCAACCGCACGTTTTCCAGCTTGACGCCCAGATCCTTGTAGATGGCCGTCCCGCCGGTGAGGATCGCCAGGTCCTCGAGCATCGCCTTGCGACGCTCGCCGTAACCCGGAGCCTTGACCGCCGCGGCTTGCACAATCTTCCGCATGGTGTTGACCACCAGAGTAGCCAGGGCATCGCCTTCCACATCCTCGGCAATCACCAACAGCGGGCGATTGTTCTCGCGGATGGTCTCCAGCAGCGGCACCAGCATCTGGGCGCTGGTGATCTTGTCTTCGTAGATCAGGATCAGCGGGTTTTCCAGTTCGCAGACCTGATTGTCCTGGTCGGTGACAAAGTGGTGCGACAGGAACCCGCGATCGAACTGCATGCCCTCGACGACCTCGACGGTGGTCTCCGGCTTGCGGCCCTCTTCGACGGTGATCACGCCGTCCTTGCCCACCTTGGTGAAGGCCTCGGCCAGCTTCTCGCCGATGACCCGATCGTTGTTGCCGGCGATGGTGGCCACCTGGGTGATGGCCTCGCGATTGCCAATATCGACCGGCGTGGCCAAGCTGGAGAGCTTCTCGTTGATGGCCTCGACCGCCCTGAGAATGCCCCGCTGAAGCTGCATGGGGTCGTAACCGGCGGCCACCTTCTTGAGGCCCTCGGTGAAGATCGCCTCGGCCAACACCGTGGCCGTGGTCGTGCCGTCACCGGCCACATCGTTGGTCTTGCTGGCAGCCTCCTTGACCAGTTGGACCCCGAGATTCTCGTAGGGGTCGTCCAACTCGATGTCCTCGGCCACGGTCACGCCGTCTTTAGTGACCTTGGGCGAGCCCCAGCCCTTGTCCAACACGGCGTTTCGGCCGCGCGGCCCCAGGGTGCTCTTAACGGCTTTGGCCAGCTTGCTGACTCCGGCGGCCAAGTGCTGGCGCGCCTCGTCATCAAAGACCATCTGCTTTGCCACGGGGTGTCCTCCGTTGCGATGAATGCGAAAGAACCGACAAATGTTTCCAGATCACACGCCCCCGGCCCACTCACTCACGGCCGACGGCAACACTGGCAGGAAGTTCAACGTTGCCCAGCGACAAGAGCAAGTTGCGTGCCGATCCGAGAATATGGGCCGCAAGTCTCTTGAAATCAACGGCTTACCGCGAAAGGCCTCGACCGGTTCCCAGGGGCCGACCGACCGCGAGTGTCATTCTGACAGTTCGCCCGCCGCGCCCGCATCCGACCCACGACCTCGCCGCCAATGCCAATCGAAATGGGGGAAACCAATCGATCAAAGACGGTTGATGGAATCGTTGCGACGGCCCCCGCGGGCGTGTTAAGCTGATTGGGGATTCGCGCTCGCCAACTTCGGAACCTCGCCATGCCCCAATCGAGTCGTTTCGTGGGGATCGCCCGCTGGCTGGCGGTCGTGGCATCCGCCTTGATGGCCGCCCCGCTGGTGGCCGAGCCGCCCGACTTCGAGCACGATGTCGAGCCCATTCTCCGTCGCCATTGCTGGCGGTGTCATGGGGGACCGAACGCCGAGGGCGATTTGCAGCTCACCAGCCGCGCCCAGGCCATCGCCGAACGCGACTTCTCGGACCCCGCCATCGTGCCGGGCGATGCGGCCGCCAGCCCGCTGATCGCACGGGTGGCCGATGCCCAAGCCGGCGACCTGATGCCCCTGGACGGCAAACCGCTGGCCGCCGCCGAGATCGACGTGTTGAAACGCTGGATCGACGCCGGTGCCATTTGGCCCGAGAGCGCGGGACGCGGCCACTGGGCCTATGTGCCGCCAGTGCGACCCGAGTTGCCCGAGGTGGAACCCGCCGCCGGAGCCGATCACCCGATTGATCGCTTCATCCAGCAACGCCTGCATCGCAAGGGTTGGCAAACGGCCCCCGCTGCCGAACCGGCCGTGCTGGCCCGTCGTGCGGCGCTGGTGCTGACGGGTCTGCCTTTGCCGGTGGAGCGGGTCGCGGCCTTCGAGGCCGATCCCACACCGCAGGCTTACGAACAATTGATCGACGAGCTGCTCGCCAGCCCCGCGTTTGGCGAGCACTGGGCCCGGCATTGGCTTGATCTGGCACGGTTCTCGGATAGCAATGGCTACCAGGCCGATCAACTCCGCGACACCTGGGCTTACCGCGACTGGGTGATCGCGGCGTTTCACCAGAACAAGCCCTTCGACGAGTTTGTCATCGAGCAGCTTGCCGGCGACCTGCTGGACGAGCCCACGCTGGATCAGCAAATCGCCACGGGCTTCCACCGCATGACCACCTGCAACGTGGAAGCCGGCGTCGATCCCGAAGAGAACCGCGTGCTGCAAGTCTTTGACCGCGTGAACACCACCGGAGCGGTGTTTCTGGGAGCCACGCTGGAATGCGCCCAGTGTCACGATCACAAGTACGATCCGATCTCGCAGCACGAGTACTATCAGCTATTCGCTTTTTTCAACAACACGCCGCTTGAAGTCGAGTTGGAAAGTGGAGTGCAGTACAACTTTGTCGGCCCCAAGTTGACCTTGCCGCTGACGCCCGACCAACAGCAGCGGCGTGAAGAACTGGCCGAGGATCTGGCCCGGGTCGAGACGCGGATTCGCGAGCTTCGCGGCGAGGCGTCGGCTTCGTCGTCGGCCTCGGACGATGAGACCAGCGAAACGGACGCCGCCGAGGCCATCAAGCCGTTTCAACAACGGGCCCAGCGGCTCAAAGAGCAACTCAACCGCTTGCAGACCACCACGCTGGTGATGGTCGAGATGGACGCGCCCCGCGAGACCCGGCTGCTGAATCGCGGCGAGTATCTCGACCCGGGCGACGTGGTCGAACCCGGCACACCCAGCGTGCTGCACCCGTTTGAATCGCGGCCGGGGGCCAATCGCTTGGACTTCGCCAGGTGGTTGGTGGATCGTCGCAACCCGCTGTTGGCCCGCGTGACGGTGAATCGCTTATGGGGCGAGGTCTTCGGCCGCCCGTTGGTGTCCACGCCCGAGGATTTTGGCACCCAGGCCGAGCGGCCCAGCCATCCCGAGCTGTTGGACTGGCTGGCCGTGGAGTTCATGGAAAGCGGTTGGGATGTCAAGCACATGGTGCGGCTGATGGTCACCAGCGGCGGCTTTCGGCAACGCTCGGCGGCGGCCAGCAGCGATTGGCGGCGGGATCCCGAGAACACCTGGTTGGCCCGGGGTCCCCGCTTTCGCCTCCCGGCCGAGGTGATCCGCGACAACGCCTTGGCCGCCAGCGGGCTGATCTCGCTGGAGCGAGGCGGCCCACCGGTTATGCCCTATCAGCCGCCGAACCTGTGGAAGGCCGTGGGGCGGAATCGACCGATATGGGAAACCGCCGAGGATCACCATCGCTACCGCCGGGGCATTTACGTGGTGTGGAAGCGCGGGGCGCCCTATCCCAGTTTTGTGAACTTCGACGCTCCGGATCGGGCGAGCTGTACGGTCAACCGTCCGCGGACCAACACGCCCTTGCAAGCCCTAACCTTGTTGAACGATCCGGCCTACGCCGAGGCCGCCCTGGGCCTGGCCCAGCGGGTGCTGAGCGAACGCCGTGAAGCCACGCTCGACGAGCAATTGACTTACGCCTTCCGGCTGTGCGTGGCCCGCGCGCCGCAGCCGCGCGAGTTGGCGATTCTCACCCGATTGCTGGAACTTCAGCGCGAGCAACTGGCCGAGCGTCCCCAGCAAGTGCAGGCCCTGCTCAACAACCTGCCCGAGCGGTGGCGCGAGCAGGGCCTCGATCGGCTGGAACTGGCCGCCTGGTTTGCCGTGGCCAACGCCTTGTTGAATCTGGACGAGACGATTTCCGTGAACTGATCCGCTGGGCGTGCCACCGCCCTTCACCAAACGCAATCCCCGCGAGCCTTCGACACGATGGCTCGCCCGCGAGGCCCCTTCCATGAATCGGCACGATCGGCAACACGCCTCACCTCGCAACGCCGTGCTTCAAACGCTGGCCCGCCGCACATTGTTTCAGCTGGCGGGCATGGGCCTGGGGGCTTTTGCGCTGGGCAACCTGTTGTCCCGCGAGGCGGCAGGGGCCGACGACACCGCCCGCCCCGTGGCGGACCAGGACGAATCGCCCTTGGCGGTGAAACCTCCGCACTTTGCTCCCAAGGCCAAGCAGGTGATTTTCATTCACCTGGTCGGAGCGCCTTCGCATCTGGATCTGTTCGACCCCAAGCCCGAGCTGCAGCGTCGCAATGGCGAGCTGTGTCCCGAGGCGTTTTTTGAGGGCAAGCGATTCGCGTTTATTCGGAAGCGGCCCACGCTAATGGGCACGCCCGAGGAGAAGAAGTTTCGCTTTCAGCAGTGTGGCGAGGCTGGGCATAGCATTTCCAACCTGATGCCGCACTTGCAGGGTGTGGCCGACGAGTTGAGTTTCATTCGCACCATGGAGTCCGAGGAGTTCAACCATGGGCCGGCCCAGTTGCACTTGCTCACGGGCTTTGGCCAGTTTGGTCGGCCGAGCCTGGGCAGTTGGGTCAACTACGGCCTGGGCAGCGAGAACCAGGATCTGCCCGGCTTCGTGGTGTTGATCACCGGGCAGGTGTTGGGCGCCGGCAACAGCGCCTGGGGCAGCGGCTTTTTGCCGACGGTTTATCAAGGCATTGAGTTCCGCAGCCAGGGCGACCCGGTGCTGTTTCTTTCCAATCCGAGGGGCATGGATGCCGGCAGCCGACGGCGGGTGGTCGATGCCGTGAACGAGCTGAACGCCGTTCAGTTGGCCGACGT
>JBJHDE010000243.1:7481-7847 GCA_050486385.1 Planctomycetales bacterium
GTACGAGCTGGCCTACCGCATGCAGACCAGCGTGCCGGAACTCATGGAAATTGGCGACGAACCGGAAAGCGTTCACAAGCTGTATGGCACCAAGCCGGGTCAAACCAGCTTTGCCAACAACTGCCTGTTGGCCCGCCGGTTGGTCGAGCGGGGCGTGCGATTCGTGCAGCTGTTTGATGAAGGCTGGGATCATCACAGCAACGTCTTTGGCAACCTCCCCCGCAAGGCCCAGCAGGTGGATCAACCGAGTGCCGCGCTGATCACTGATCTTAAGCAACGGGGACTGCTGGACGAGACCCTGGTGGTCTGGTCGGCCGAGTTCGGTCGCACGCCCATGGCCCAGGGCACCAACGCCCAGGGCAAGGC
>JBJHDE010000244.1:0-7846 GCA_050486385.1 Planctomycetales bacterium
GGCCTACTTGGAGAGCGTTTTGCGGAATCAAGAAGCAAGACTTCCGCATGAGTTTTTTGACGGTGTGATGGCTTGCTGGAGCGAACTTCTCTGTCAACTGTCGCACGACTCTCGTTGCGATGGTCTACTGCGAGAGGCTCTTTCGAACTCCGCCAAACGCGGAGGACACCACGGCGAGGACACGCCGGAGCAATGATTGCCGTCCCCAACTTCGAGGTCGAAGTCGCCCACAGTTTTTTCGTCGTCGCAAGGGGCAGCCCCGGGCCGCCTGCATGGGTGCATAATGCGGACTACGCTGTTTCTGTGCGCCGTGGACCACGCCCCAGCAGCAGGTCCGAAACACATTTCGCTTGGGAAACAATACCATGAGCCAGCCATCCCGCAGGTGTGCCACGGCTTGCTGCCAAGCAAGCCGTGCTGGAAACGGTTCACGTTGCCTGGAATGGTTGCGCTGCGACTCGACTGATCAACGTCGATCGGCAGATCGCACTGCTTGCTAGCAAGCAGTGGCACACTTTTTGATAAAGCAAGGGCGGCAGTGCGGCCAAGGGGATTTGGTCCACAAGAGGGGGGTCGCCACCGACCCGCGCTTCGATCATGTCCGCGGCGGTCACCATCCTCGGCCAAGAGAAATCGTGCAAGGCAAACGTGATTTGGCGGGCGTGGCGGGAGTGATCGGTATCGAGAAAGCGGCCTGGCGAGGGAGCCGCCTGGGCGGGGGGCGAACGGGTCGGCGTTGGGGAAAGGATGGCCGTCCGGCGGGTTGGGCCAGGCCAGCTTGCCTGGGACCGCGGCACGGGCGGCAAGGCCCAATCGGCTAGGGGGCAAAATGCCGCGAAGCCCTCGCTGGGCGTCTGGTGACCGGGCCGGGGCTCGCTACACTAGGGCGAGGTGCGGTCCACGGTCCGCGAGTCTATGCTTGCCCCCCACATGGCCCCGGAGCCTCGGCGATGCGTCGTCCCCTGATTGCTGGTAATTGGAAGATGCACACCCTGGCGGCCGAGGCCGCCGCCCTGGCCCGCGGCGTGGTGGATGCCATCGCGGATGTGCCGCCCGATGCCGTGGAGGTCGCCCTCTGCCCGCCCAGCGTGTACCTGCAATGGGTCCGCGGGCACTTGTCCGACGGGCATGTGCGGCTGGGGGCTCAGAATGTGTACCACGAGTCCCAGGGGGCCTACACCGGCGAAGTCAGCGCCCAGATGCTGGTCGACGTCGGCTGCACCTTCTGCATTGTCGGTCACAGCGAGCGACGCCAGATCTTCCACGAAAACGACAAGGCCGTCGGTCGCAAGGTGCGGGCGGTGCTGGACGCCGGGCTGTATCCGATTGTCTGCGTGGGCGAGACCCTCAGCGAACGCGAGCAAGGACGGACCTTCGAAGTGGTGGCCGGTCACCTGCTGTCGGCCCTGGGAAATGTCTCGGAAGAACAAACCGAGTCGGTGATCATCGCCTACGAACCGGTCTGGGCCATCGGCACTGGCCGCACGGCCACGCCCGAGCAAGCCGAGGAGGTCCACGCTTACCTGCGGACGCTGCTGACCGAGCGATACGGGTCCGAGCGGGCCGAAGCGATTCGCATTCAGTACGGTGGCAGTGTGAAACCCGGCAACGCCCGGAGCCTGCTGAGTCAGCCGAATATCGACGGTGCGTTGGTTGGCGGAGCGAGCCTCAAGGCCGAAGATTTCGCCGAGATCATTCGCGCCGCCCTCCCCGAATGAACCCCGCCGGCGGAATCCCCCTTTCATCGTCGTGCCAAGGCCAAGGATCATGGGGCTTTACGACCGCGACTACTATCGCGAACCCGAGCGTGGGCAGGGCTTCGACCTGTTCGGTTCGAAAAGCGCAGTGGCGACCATCATCATCCTGAACTTCATTGTTTGGGGTATTGATGCCTTGTCGCTGCTGTTTGGTCACCAGCCGTGGCTGTATGAATACACGGCGGGTCGTTATTACGATCTGTTTGAACCCTGGATGTGGTGGCGGGTGGTCACGCTGGCCTTTACCCATTCGCCCAACGATCCCTGGCATATTATTTTCAATATGCTGGTGCTGTTCTTTTTTGGGCGTGAAATCGAACAGCGGTTCGGCAAGGCCGAGTTCTGGCGAACGTATCTGGTCGCCGTTGTGTTCACCTCGCTGGTGGGGCTGGTGTACAATTATCAGCACATGGTGGCCCTGCTCACCCCGGACCAGATGACTCCAGAGAATCTCGACATATTGGGCACCAGGCTCAACCTGGGCGCCTCGGGCGCGGTGATGGCCGTGCTGATGATGTTTGCCGTGCTGTATCCCACACGCACGGTTTATTTGTACTTTATCGTGCCCATTCCCATTTGGTTGCTGGTGGCAATCATTATTGCCATCGACCTGGTTGGGCTGCGTGTTCACGATGGCATCAGCCATTCGGCGCACCTGGCCGGGTTGGCCTACGGATTCTGTTACATTTACTTCGGGTGGAATTGGGGCCAGATGCTCGGCGGCCGCATGTCTTCGGGTCAGGTTGGGCGGCGGGGGCTGCGGCTGCACGATCCCAAGCCCACGACAGGTGGTCAGGGCGGGGCCCAAGAACGGACCTCGATGGATGAAGAGGTCGACCGCATCCTGGAGAAGCTGGCCCGTGAGGGCGAAGCCAGCCTGACCGATCAGGAGCGCAAGACCCTGGAAGACGCCAGCCGCTATTATCAGCGTCGGCGGCGATAATTGGCGGCTCCCACTCGGCCCATCGATTGTCGATGCGTTTCGGCCGGCTAGAATCCACTGGTTTGTGGGTTTCAGCCTTTGTGCGCGGGAGTGTCATGCCGCGAGAGAGCAGTCGCGATCGATTTCGTGCGTATCGAGAAACCGTCCGGCGACGGGCTCGGCCCCTGGAGGCCGAGGACCCCACGATTGCCGCTCGGCGGGGCCGGGCTCGCGGCTTTTTCGAGCTGTTGGTCGGCTTTTTGGGCCTGCTGCGTCCTTACACCACCGCCCTGGTGCTGGCATTGGCCACGCTCACCGTGACCACGCTGCTGGCCCTCATCCCGCCGGCCACCACCAAGTTTACCGTCGACTATGTGCTGGGCGGTCTGCCGTTGCCGACCTGGTGGGAACACTGGCTGCCCGTCCCCGACAGCCGTTGGCAATTGCTGGTGTGGTTGGCCAGCGTGGTGGTGGCCATCGCCGTGTTTGATGCCGCCGTGCGGCTGTGGGGCCGTTGGCACGCCACGCGGATTACCCAGCGGTTGCAGGCCGGGCTACGGAAGCAGTTGTTCGCCCACATGATCCGCCTGCCGCTGCATCGCGTGCAGGAACTCAAGAGCGGTGGCACCGCCAGCCTGCTCCGCGAAGACGTGGGAGCCATCGGCGAGCTGGTCTTCGGCCTGATTTACAATCCCTGGCGGGCGATCATTCAACTGCTGGGCAGCCTGCTGATTCTGTGGTGGGTCGATTGGCGATTGATGCTGGGTTCGCTGGCGGTGTTACCGCTGATCTATCTGACCCATCGCACCTGGATCGCCAAAATCCGGCCCATGTACCGCGACATCCGCGCTCAGCGGCAAAAGGTGGATAGCCACGCCACCGAGGCCTTCGGCGGAGTGCGGGTCGTGCGGGCGTTTGGTCGCGAATCCACCGAGACGACCCGCTACACCCAGGGCACGCACCTGCTGGCCCGACAGCAAATTTTTGCCTGGTGGTGGGCCCGTGCCGTGGGCATGGCCTGGGAACTGCTCGTGCCGTTGGCCTCCACCGGCTTGCTGTTGTATGGCGGCTGGCAGGTGCTGGAAGGCCATCTGACGATTGGCGATCTGGTCATGTTTCTGTTCTATCTGGCCTTGCTGCTGGGACCGCTCGAGACGCTGGCCAACAGCGCGACCCAATTGCAAAACGGGCTGTCGGCCCTGGATCGCGTGCTCGATCTGCTGGGTCAGCCCACCGAGACACTCGACACTGGCCCGACGCGGCGGCTCGACCCACGGATCACCACGGGAGCCATCCGACTGGAAGGTGTCAGCTTTCGGTATCCCAAGACCGAGGACTTCGTGCTGCGGGAGATCGACCTCGATGTGGCCGCCGGCGAGACCATCGCCCTGGTCGGACCCAGCGGGGCGGGCAAGACCACGTTGTGCAACCTGGTAGCGCGGTTCTACAACCCCACCAGCGGTCGTGTACTGGTCGATGGCGTCGACCTGCGCGAGGTCGACGTCACCAGCTTTCGCCGCTTGCTGGGCGTGGTGGAACAGGACGTGTTTCTGTTTGATGGCACCATCGCCGAGAACATCGCCTACGCTCGACCGACGGCCTCACGCGAGGCCATCGAGCAGGCAGCCCAGGCGGCCTACGCCGACGAGTTCATCAACCGCTTGCCCCACGCTTACCAGACCCTCATCGGCGAGCGGGGCGTCAAGCTCTCGGGAGGCCAGCGGCAGCGGATTGCCATCGCCCGGGCGATCCTGGCCGACCCGGTGATTCTGATTCTCGACGAAGCCACCAGCAACCTGGATACCGCCAGCGAGCGGCTCATCCAGCAAAGCCTCGAACGGCTGCTCCAAGGGCGAACGGCCTTCGTGATCGCCCACCGACTCAGCACCATCCGCACGGCCGATCGCATCCTGGTGCTCGACGCCGGGCGGATTGTGGAAGCCGGCACCCACGACGAACTGCTGGCCCACGGCCAACGCTACGCCAAAATGGTCGAGCAGCAAGTCGGCAGCACCATCGGGGTCGCGCCCGACTGAGCCTGGGGCATGCCCAAAGGGCGCGTGTTTCGCGCTGCCGGTGACAGCGGTATCCTGCCACGGAAGTTGGCGCGCGGGCGGATTCGCCGCCTTCCGCCGCACAGCCACGGGCCCCGGAAGATCGTTCACTCATGAGTCAAGCCTACACCGGCCGGCCAGGCGTGCCGCTGCTTGTGGCCGGATTGCTGTTGGTGGGACCACTGGCCTTGTACGCCTGGCCGATTCTCCAGGCTGGGCCACTGGCGGGGCTCGATCCGCCGGTGTTCGATCAGCCCTTGCCGCGGCTGGATGAATCGTGGGCCCAACCGCTGGTGGTGGCCAGTTGGCAGGCCGACGGCTTGATCGACATGCCTGGCGGCGGTCGTTGGCTGAGTGCCCTGCTGGTGGGCCTGGCCGCGGTGGCGCTTGCCTGGAGTGCGTGGCTGATGCTTGATCAAGCCGCCCCACACGAATCGACCCGACGGCGAGCGGCCGGACTGGCGGCCACGACCGCGGCCTTGTGGTGCGTGCATCCGTTGGTCAGCGAAGCGGTGTTCGCCCAAGCGGCCCGTGGCGGCTTGCTGCTGGCGCTGGCCAGCTTTGCGGCCGTGGGTGGCTTGCTGCAAAGCCGCACCGCCCGCTGGCCCTCGGCCTGGCTGTTGCTCAGTCTGCTGGCCGTCGCCGTGGGCCTGGCGTCCTCCACCGCCGGCTTGCTGCTGCCGTTGGCCTTGGCCCTGGTTGCCTGGACGGTGCCACGCCCGGCCAACCGTCCGGCGGGCGGAGCCTCGTCGGCCAGTTATTGGCTGGTGATGGTGATTCTGGCACTGGGCACGGCGGCGGCTTCGGCCACGGTGGCCATTCCTCGCGAGCCCCCGTTTGCCTTCGGCACGTTGACCACATGGGAGTTCCTGGCTCATCAACCTGACGTCTGGTTGCAGTCGATCGGCCAAACCTTCTGGCCCCAGCACCTGATGGCCATGGACCGTTCGCCCCTGGGCGCTCCGTCGGGCGGTTTCTTGGGGCTGGGCGTCGTGGCGGTCCTGGCGATTCTTACCATGCTGGTCGCCGTCCGAGGCAAGTCGCTCACCGCGTTGGCCCTGGCGCTGGGCTTGCTGTTTGCCGCCGGCACCGCCGTGGTTCCGGCTCATCCGTTGGAACCCGCGTGCTGGCAGCTTGTCTCCGAGCCCCGCTGGCTGGTCCCCCTGGCCCTGTTGCTGGCCGTCAGCATTGCGTTGGCCGATCGCTGGCTGATTCAGGCCCTGCCAGCCGGTGGGCTCCGCCAAGGGCTGACACTGTTGATCGTGGTCGGCCTGGTCGGCGGGCTCGCCGTGCGGAGTTGGGATCGCGCCCAGGATTGGATCGAGCCCGAGCGTTTCTGGACCCAGGCGTTGGCCATTCAGCCCCAGAATGCCGCCTCCCATTACGGCTTGGCTCGGGCCCTGTGGGACGCCACCGCCGATGACCCCGATGGCCGGATTGCCCAGCACCTGGACGAGGCCCTCTCGCTGTGGCCACGCAGCGCCCAGGCCTGGGCCCTGTGGGCCATCATCGAGGCTCGCCAAGGCGATCGCCAAGCCGCCGTGTTGGCCCTCCGCACGGCCCTGCGTTTGGACCCCACTTCGCCCGAAATCCGCCTGGAACTCGGCCGGGCGTTGGTGGGATTCGAGCGGATGCGGGAGGCCGAGGACCACATCCGTCGCGCGATTCAGGCCCGTCCCACGCCCGAGTCACACGCCCTGCTGGGGTGGTTGTTATTGGAAGCCAGTCGGCCGGGCGAAGCCGCCGAGGCGTTTGAAGCGGCCCTGGCCCTGGACCCGCGGGCCCGGCAGCGAGCCGCTTTGGGTCTGGGTACCGCGAAGCTGGCCACCGGACAGCTTGACGAAGCCGAACCGCACTTGCGGGCGGCCGTGGCCCAGGAGCCGAACTCGGCCGAGGCCCACTATCGGCTGGCGGCCCTGCTGGTGCTTCGCGATCGGGACGAGCAGGACCTGGCCGACGCCCAGACTCACCTGCAAGCGGCCCTGGAGGCCAACCCCCGGCACGCCGACGCCCGGGCCTTTTGGGGCAACCGCTTGATGCTGGCTGGCCGGCCCGCTGAAGCGGCCGAGCAATTCGCGATCGCCGTCGCCGAGCTGCCCGAGAACCCCGCCCTGCTTTACAACCTGGCCATGGCCCGGCTGGCGGCCGGTCAGGCGGCCGAGGCGGTTGAGCCCCTACGGACGTTGGTGGAGGAATCGCCCGAGTGGCTGGAGCCGGCGGTCGACCTGGGATGGGTGTGGGCCGCTTGGCACGAACCCACCGTGCGCGACACCTCGGCCGCCTTGGCCCTGACCGAGCGACTCATGAGCGGGCCGCATGCCGATTCCGCCCGGGTGTTGGATGTGCGGGCGGCCGCCCTGGCCGACGCCGGCCGCTTTGACGAGGCCGAGCGACTCGCCCAGCAGGCCATCAACGCCGCCATCAACGCCGGCGACGAGGACCACGCCCTCGACATCCAAGACCGCCTCCGCCGCTACGAGATCGGGCAGGCCTATCGGATTCGGTGAGGGCTGGGAGAGCCACCAATGCCACCCGTTCAGGTGGATTGATGTTCTCGCGCCAAGGTCGCAAAAGTCAGAAAAGAGTCTTGAGAGTGGTTCCCCAGACAAGAAAGAATACCACTTGATGCTCTCGGTTCTTCTTGAATTCGTACCCAAATACCATCACCATGCAAGATTCAGAAGAGGCATTGAGCCTCGCAGCAATCGAGTCTGGAAAGGTTGGTGGAAACTCCCAATGCATGGTAGTGGCCAAGTCAGCTACAACAAACCACCGGTTGTGGAGGTTGCACTTTCCGTAGAATTTGAGCCAGTACAGTCGTTGACGCCGGCTCATCTTGGCTGCTTCTGGGCTGACTTGCGGGAGGAGCTTCCAGACGTTCAAGTTTCGCCACCTATCCCAGCTTCGACCGAAGACATCGGAGCATCTGGGCCGTGGTTTCCGCCGAAACTCAGGCTGTCCTTGAGCACTCAGCAAGAGTATCGTCTTCAAATGGCATCGGCCGACCAGCAATGGATGCATCAAGTCCAACGGGATCGGCTTGTTGTCAATTGGAGAAAGCGTGCCGCGAGCTACCCACGCTTCGAGGAAACCTACCGTCAGTTCGTTAGTAC
>JBJHDE010000245.1:0-7834 GCA_050486385.1 Planctomycetales bacterium
GTCTGGGCCTGGTGGTCAACGCTGGCCACGGCTTGCACTACCACAACGTCAAGCCGGTGGCGGCGCTGCCCCAGCTGTACGAGCTCAACATCGGCCACAGCATTGTCTCGCGGGCGGTGTTCGTGGGCATGGAACGCGCCGTCCGCGAGATGAAAGCCCTGATCACCGGCTGATCGCCGCGCGGCAGGGCCGATCAACGGCCCGCGTGGGCCAACCGCCGGTCGGGAACGTCGATCCAGGTGATCTGGGCGTCGCGGACGTACTTGTGGCAGGCGATGCAACTGCCCGTCAGGCGGATGTAGTCCAGGGCCGCCGCGTCGCCTTTGCCGGCCTCGGCGTGGGTGGCCAGGCTCTCGGCAATCGCCCGGAACTCGGCGGAGTGCTGGACGTACTCGGGCGAGGGATCGATCTTCCAGGCCGCTTCGCCACTGATGCGCTTCAGTTCCAGGGCGCTGGCCTTGACCTGGGCCAGGTTGTCGGTGGTCACGCCTTCCAGGTTTTTTTGGGCTTGTTCCAGCTTCTGCTTCATCAGCACCTCGCGGGTTGGGGGCTGCTGGGCCCACACGGCCCAACCGCTGCCCAGTCCCACGACTACCGCGATGATTCCAACCCAAGCTCGTGCGATCATCCGGGGATCCCCATCACTAGAAGGTGTCTCGATATCCCACGCAACCGCTGACGGTGGGCCGCCCGGCGAGTCCCAGGCTCGGCCCTTCGTTCTACGAGCCCTCCCCCGCGACCGCAAGCTTCTGGCAAGGTGGGGGGTGCGGGCGGCGATTCCGTTGGCCGTCGTTCCGCCGCATCGCGGAATCGAGGGGGATTGTTGGGTAAGCGGGCTTGGCCAGGGCACCGCGACAAGACGATCAGCGCTCAACGAACCCTCAGCACCGCGCCGCCCGGGAGACTGGCTCTGGTCGTCCCGGCCATCCCAAGGCCAAATCGACAGCATGGCTCCGATGGCGAATAATGGGGCAAACAGGCGCTCGCGCGCACTGATCGGGTGCTTCATCATGGCCCGACTGGTCTTGGCCGGGGTGGGGTGTCTAGTCGGTCTTTTAGCGGGATTCGCGACGCCGCTTGAGTTCTCGCTCAACGTCGTCCGGAAGCCAATTCCATGAATCAAAGTATTCTAGGGTGGGAATCTCAAGCAATTTCAGACCTTGATTATCCGTAATCGCATCTGTTGTGATCGACGTCAAGTTCAACGAAGTCAACTGAACTACGCCTTGATCAGTGACATCAAGCCCCATAAGAGTGAGGTTCCGCAATGAGTCCATATCCTTGATCTCGGTCAAGAAAGCATCGCCGACCGGCGCGTTAATCACTTCTAGTGAATGCAAATGGCTAAATGACCGTATGGCTCTCCCCAATCGAGAATCATTTGCCGCTGACGTTGTGCCGACCGAATGATGCAATAGCGATGAATCCGCCGGGGCTACCCCAGTCCGAGTGCGTCGATTCGATATGGAAAGTCGCTCAAGATTCTTGAGAGACCTAAAATGCATGATTCCCTCGGCTGAGATATTCCTTGACGAAACCAATAGAGTACGAAGCGATTTCACCTGACCGATCAATCGCAGGGCTTCGTCGTCAAGGCTGTCCGAGGTGATCGTTAGTGTGTGCAACCGGGAAAGTCTAGGCAAGCTGTCAAAATGACTGACTTGAATTTCGTAAGGCTCAGATCCAGGGTTAATAGAATACCAGCCAATTCTGAGGGATTCAAGTTCTTCAAACCGAGCGATGTCTTCAAGACTTAGCTGCAATGGCGACTCCGGAACCACGAGAAGATCCTGGAGGAACGGTTGGTATCGGTGAAGTTCGACCCAATCTTGGGAACGAACTGGCCCTCTGAGATCGACGATCTTGAGATTGGGAAACATCCCCACAGCATGCCACGGAACATCCGCCTCACTTTTCCAGTGCAGCACGAACGACTTGACATCATAATCTTTACTGAGTCGCTCGTGCTCTACGCCCCGATAGGTGATGGATACTCCATCGGTCGAACTCAAAATCGACCGGCCTCGCTCTTGGCGAGTGGAGGGTTCGTAGTACCAACGGTAGTACGCCCCAAAGCCCAGGGCCGCGATCACTTGCAGGATCAGAAGCAGCTTGATGGTGTAACGCATGGCATGCCTTCCAAGATCAGCAGATCGACAAGACAAACGGCACATACGGAATTTGCCTCATCGCGGCAATGCTCGCAAGGTTTCCTGCTCCCCGCGGGTGACTGGCTCCGGTCGTCACGCCGAGCGACCAGGGGAGGATCTATTGGTTGCCGCCAACCACCCAGAACGCCCTCAGGCTGGAGATCGTCAATCATTGTCGGATTCCAGCCTCGCGGCCCCAGTCGGCAGCCGGTTGGGTGATCCCCATGTGATCCATTGATGCCGCGTCAGTCTGATGGGTTTCGGGTTGCCCCCTGCGCACGCAGGGCGATAAGCCAAGCCACGACGCCGGCGGCCACGATGATGACGGCTTGGTTTCCGCCAACGATCAATGGGGTGAGTATCTTCGCGGTGGGCCCGCCAGGATGCGAGTACGTACCGAAGAACGTGACCAGGCCCATTGCACCGACACCGATTCCGACGACCAGCAACACGATTCCCGCCGCAACACTCTGACGGCAGGCCCGGCCGATCGCAGCCATCAACAACCAAGGGATGGCTGCAACCATCAGGAAGGGATTTGTGCTCGCCAATTGATCCAAGGCAGTCGCCGTCCCAATGTGAGCTACCAGCAATCCCAGGGCAACCACCGTCACCAGGTTCGCGATCACCGTCTGAACGCTTCCCATGTTCTCTCCTTCGCTGCCGAACCGCAAAGCGCCACGCCAGAATCATTGTTGCGGGAGAAAGGAACGGAACGCGCCGCTGAATCATTCACACGCTTGCGTTTGCTCGCTTGTGCTCGCAGAGAGAAACCCTGAGCGGGCCAGCCATGCCGAGGACGGCCTCGAGGTTTTTCGGAGAACGCTCGCCAGATGAATGCGAGTTCCCCCAAACAACCTGGAAGCGACACCCAACGCACACCGTCGGTGGCCGGACCCAGTCAGTCCTTACTCCAGGGTTCAGGATAGGACAGGCTCAACCCCGAAGGCCAGCAGATTCTTGAGCACCGAGGGATGGTTTCCTCATCAGCCCGTGGGGATACAGGCCGTCAGGGGTCACAGGGGCCAGCGGATCAGGGATAAAATCGTGCGGGGGGGCTTGTCCGACACATGACAGGGAGTCGTTTCGCGTGAGCCAGGGGAGTCTGTGCCCTGCCGGCCCTGCTTGCCTCGGCCGAGGGGGGTGGCGAAGTTGCGAAGGCTTGGCGAAAGAATTGGTCTAGGTCGGGGCGGTGGAATCCGCTAGATTACCGCCGAGGAAGGTTCCTACACCAAACACATGGCGCGATTCCTGGCCCTTCAAGAATGGGGGGCGTCCGCGGTCGGGGCGACAAGCTGGCCCCGAAGGGGAATTGCGACATCCTGGGCATGGCTAACCGCCGTGCCCCGAGCCCGCCGCTCCTGCAGGAGGCTAACGTGGCGACTCGGCCAATCCGGCTATTGCACACCGCCCAATGGATGCTCGGACGCCCGCTCGAGGGCATCGCTGAGCTTCCCCCAGCGGCCAATGATCTGGGATTCACCGCTCCGCTGACCGCGGCTCGGCGTGCCGTGGGCTTGGCCCTGGAGCACAAGGTCGATCTGGTGACCCTGTCGGGCGATCTGGTCTGGGGCAACCAGTTGGGCACGATGGGCCTGCTGGCCTTGCTGGAGATTCTGCAACCGCTGGCCCGAGCGGAAGTTCCGGTGATTTGGGCGGTGGGGCGGGGCGATCCGCAACCCTGGCCCGAGGACCTGGAGCTGCCGCCCCAATTGCTGCGGCTCAGTGTGGATCGGCCTCGCCGGCAACGGGTCACCCTGGCCGATGGTCGTCGGGTGACGATCATGTCCTGCGGCCCCCAGCCCGATGCCGCCACCTTGGTGGCCCTGCTGGCCACCGCCGACGATGGCGATCCGGTGATCGTGGCCTCGTCGCAGCAGCAGACCGATCTTTCGACGAAGGTCCCCGGCATCGAGTACTGGGCGGGGCCTCAACCCGGACCGGCGCAGCCGCGCGGGTTTGGCCACCACGGCACGCTGCCCACCGGCGAGCCCGCGCCTGGTCAAGGCGGGGCCTGGCTGGTCGAGCTGTTGCCCGGCGAGCCGTTTCGCGGGCGTTTTCTGCCGACCTCGCCGGTGACCTTTCACGAGCTGCGGCTGTCGCTGGCTCGGGACGAAACGCTGCCCACGCTGCTGCGGCAGGCGAATGAGGCCCTGGGCGAAGTCGGCCGCGGGGTGGAATGTCAGGTGGTGCGGCTGGTGCTGACCGGCGAGGGGGCCATCACCGAGAGCTTTTTAGAGACCCGACGGCTTGAGCGAGTGCGGCAGGCGGTCAATTCGCACTGGACCAAGCGAACCGTGCCGGCGACCTGCCTGGACGTTGTGACCGATCCCGCGATGTTGCTGGCCGCCGGCCAGGACGAGGGCTCGGGCTTACTGGTCGCCTATCTGCGGCAGCTTCGCGCTTGGAGCCAGGACCCCGAGCAGGGGCCACGGCCGGCGCATCTGTTGGCCGCGGACCAAGTGCCCGCCGACGGTTGGGGCAGCCTGGCCGCGGCGCTGGATTCCTCCACCTGTGCCGAAGCCGCTCGATGGGGCCTCGCCAGCATCGGCCCGGATGAAACACCATGAAGATTTCACGCATTGATATCGGCGCCTTTGGTGTGTGGACCGGCCTCCGCATGGGACGTCTGGGCCGTGGGCTCAACGTGATTGCCGGCGGCAACGAGGGCGGCAAGTCGACGCTCCGCGAGTTCTGGTTGGCCATGCTGTTGGGCTTTGCTCCGCGGCGGCTGGAGGCCGTGGCTCCGAACAAGCCCGGGACCGCTCCACGTGGCCAAGTGGAATTGGAGGTCGGCGGCGAGTCCTACGAACTCACCCGACGCGGCGACGAAGTGGCCCTGGTCCGCAAGGCCGATGGCCAGCGGCTTACCGGAGGCGAAGCAAGCGATCGCATCCGGCAATGGCTGGCCGATCTGGACGAAGGCGACCTGGTCAACGTGTTTGTGCCGCAAGGCGAACTGCACGCGGGATTCCGCGACCTGGCGAGTTCGCACCTGTGGAACAGCGTGTTCGCCGCCGAGTTGGCCAATCGCCCCACCGGCGACGAAGTGCTGGCCCGACTGGCCAGCGAGCGTCGGGGCCTGATCAGCCGCGAGAATCCGCCGGGCCCTTTGGCGGCGGCCTGGGCCGAGGCCGAGCGCTTGGATGCCGAGATCGCCCGGCTTCGCGATGCCCAGGCCACGCGGGTTCCCGCACCCCAGCGGGATGCCCAGCACGAGGCCCTTGAGCGGGCCGAGCGTCGGTTGGCGGATCTGGAAGAAGAGCTGCGGCGACTGGCGGTCGTCAGCCGGGCGCAGCCGGTCTGGCAGAAACTGGCCCCCTTGCGGCGGGCGGCCGGCGACACGCAACAGCCCGTCCACTTGCCGGACGGGGCCGTCAAGAAATGGAACGAGCTGGCCCGAGCGACCCAGGATTGTGCCGAAGAACTGGAACTCGCCGAGGCCGAAGTCGAACAGCACCGCACGGCCCTGAACGAGCATCAACCCGACGCCACCTGGATGCGGCTGGCCGGTCGGATTGACGGACTGGCCGGGCAACTGGCCTGGGTCCGCACCCTCGAGACGCGGCACAAGGCCCTGAAGGACGAGATCACCAAGCTCGAGGCCGAGCTGGTTCGCCCGGCTCAGCCAACATCCACCCAGAAGGCCCCGCCGCCGGAGTGGAAGCAACTGGCCCGGGCCGTGAGCCGGGCACGCAAAGAAGCCCGCCTGGCCAGTGAACGCGCCGCGAAGGCCGAACAGCGCGAGAAACAGCAGCAGGCGGTGGCCACCAAGACCGTGGCCCCGCCGCCGGCCCCGCTGGATGCCAAAAAGCTGGCCGACCAACTGCCGTTGCTCAAGCGGGCCAATCAACTCAATCAGCAGTTTCACCGGCTCGAAGCCCAGTACGACGAGCAAGCCGCCCGCTGCCGCGAGCATATCGCCGTGCAGCTCATTCCCACCTGGGTGCTGGCGGTGCTTGGGCTGTGTCTGGCCAGTGGAACCGTGTTGCTGATCGGTTCCCTTTTGCGGCCGAATCTGATCGCCGATTGGGTGGGCTGGCCGCCGGCGGTCACCGGCCTGGTGGGCCTGTTGGTCGCCAGTGGTGCCAAGTACCTGTGGGAGCAAACCGCCGAGGAGCGGCTCGCGCAGGCCCGGAAACAGCAGGAAGTGACCCACGAGCAGTTGGATCGCTGCTACGAGGAACTTAAGCAGATCACCGCTCAGCTTCCGACCGATCCGCGGCCCTGGGCCGAACGCCTGGCCGAGGCCGAACGCCAGCAGCAGCGGCAGCGGGTTGACACGCCCAAAGCCGAGCCCAAGCCTCAACCCAGCAGCGGTTCGGCGGCCGACGCCCGACGGGCGGCCGACGAAGCCCAGCGGAAGCTGCAGCAGGCCAAGCAGCGGTGGCAAACCATGCTGCGCGAAGCCGGCTTGCCGGCCGAGGCCCAGCCCAGCGATCTGGCCGAACTGGCCGCCACGATTCCGCCGGTCGTGGACCTCGCCCAGGGTGTGCAACAGCGGATCGACCTGCGGACCCAAGAAGCCGCCTCGTTGACCACCGGCATCGAGCACTTTCGGGCCCAGCTCGACAGCGTGCTGGCCGAACTCAATCGCCCCAACAAGGGCGATCTGGAACGCCTGGTCAACGGCCTGCTCGAAGGGCTCGAACAGCAACGCGGCATCGCCCAGCAGCGCAAGCGGGTGTCCTCGCAGGGCAAGCAGGCCGCCCGGGTTCGCGACGAGGCCCGCAAGGCCCTGCGTCGTGCCGAGCAGGCCCAACAGCGGTGGTTGGCCCGTTGTGGCGTGTCGAACGAAGAGGAATTGCTCCGCGCAGCCGAGGGGCAATCGACCCTGGCCGACGTGGCCGCCCAACGCCCCAAGCTGGAAGAACAACTCGCCAAGTTGTTGGATGGCGTCGAGGAACAATCGTTGGCCGAGTGGCTGGCCAAACGCCCCGATCAAGTCGAGGCCCGCCGCATTGAACTGCGGCACGATCTGGAGGTCGCCCAGCGCGAGGTCGCGCAACGCCAACAGCAAGTCGAACAGCAACGGGCCTCGGTCAAGCAATTGGCCAACGACGATGCTTTGCCCCGCCTGCTGTGGCAGCGGGCCCAGCATGCCGCCCGCATCGAATCGCTTGAGCGGCGGTGGATGGCTTTGGCCACGGCCGATCGGGCGTTGCAAACCGTGCTCAATCAAGAACAGGACGATGGCCCGCAGCCGGAGCTGTTGGTCTGGGCGACGGAGTACTTTCGCCGCATCACGGGGGGCCGCTTTCGCCGGATTGGCACGCGGTGGGCCGATCGCAGCTTGCGGCTGCAAGACACCTGCGGCACGACGCACGACATCGATCAACTCACCGAGGCCAGCCGACAGCAGTTGTTCCTGGCCCTGCGTTTGGCCTTGGTTCGCGATCAGAAGCAGCGGGGCATTCAGTTGCCGTTGGTGTTCGACGAGCCCTTGATCGACTTCGACGATCGCCGCAGCCAGGCCGCCGCCAAGCTGCTGGCCGAGCTGGCCGAACAGGGGCATCAGGTGATTGTACTGACCTGCCAAGAGCGCTTCGTCGAGTTGTTCCGGGCGCATGGGGCCAGCCTGCTGCGACTGCCCCCCTGGGGCGAGGCGCGACCCACCCTGGCCGTGGAACCGGTCAGCGAGCCGCAAGTCGTTGCCAAGCCGGCTGCCTTGCCCGAGCCGGACC
>JBJHDE010000246.1:0-5083 GCA_050486385.1 Planctomycetales bacterium
ACCCGGTTGTTCGCGGTGCGATAGGGCAGGATGCGGCGGATGAAATGCCGTCCCTGCTCGCCTACGACTTCGGTCTCGACGGGAACCAGATTCTCAAGCACCTTCCGCGCTTCGGACTCAAGTTGGGATCCAGACACCGTGGAGGCCAGATCGACGACCGGCCGGCCAACGTCGGAGGGAATCAGCCGCACGACCTGCCGGGTGGCGGGCGTAAACCAGCGGACGCGACAATCGATATCCAGAAACAGCGTCGCGATCTCGGTGCTACTGAGCAGGTTGTTCAGGTCGCTGTTGGTCCGCTCGACGGCCTGAACCTTGCTCCGGAGTTCGTCGTTGAGGGTGTTGAGTTCCTCATTCAACGACTGGAGTTCTTCCTTCGAGGATTCCAACTCCTCATTCGCGGACTGGAGTTCTTCATTGATCGACAGCATCTCCTCGCCGGAGGTGCTGTAGTCTTCGACCAGCCGGTCATATTGCTCGGAGACGTCGTGCAGTTCACGGCGTGCCAGTTTGAGTTCCTCTTCGAGTTCATCCAGGCTGTGGCCGCTGCGGTCCACCGGCGCCAGCGGGCGCTCGCTCAGTGCCTGTGGCTCGGGCGGCTCTTCAAAGCTGACCAGCAGCAAAGGCGCCGCATCGCGGGCGACGCCACTCCGATGGACCGCCAGGGTCACGGGCTGGCGGACGTTGCCGTCCTTGATGTATCCGCTGGTCACAATCGCCGGTTAATTGGCGGTGAGCGCTTCTTGGATTGCCTGACGCAGCGCCGGGCGGAGACCGGCTGCGATTAGGGCCAGCAGATCGCGGGTCGGCTCGCCGCCCGGTTGCGCAAGGTACCGCGAGGTGTTGCCGCTATAGACCAGCACCTGGTGGTCGGCGTCGATGACCACCGACGGTGGTGCGTAGCGTTCCAACAACGCCCGCTGCGCCAGGCGGAGGCATTCGTCCTGGACCGGCCGGTCGCGCTGGGCGGCGGCGTGGCCGCCCAGCCGTTGGTGAGTCACGGTGGACCGCGGAAAATCGAAGCGGCCGGAATGCACGGTGCGGCGCGAGCGGAACATTCGGTACGGAGCCGAGATCGGTGAGAACAGGTCGGTCTCGGTCCCGATCGTCTCGGCGCTGCCGAGCATCAGTGTGCCACCGTCGCGGAGGCCGAAGTTGAACATCCCGAGAATCCGTCGCTGTGTTCTCGGCTCGATGTAGATCAGCAGGTTGCGGCAACAGATGAGGTCCATCCGCAAGAACGGTGGATCGGTGATCACGTTGTGCCGCGCGAAGACGATCAGATCGCGGAGATGGCGTTTCACCTCGTAGGTGGGAGCCTGTCGCACAAAAAACCGCTGGAGCCGCTCGGGGGACAGCTCCGACGCGATGGTTTCGGGATAGACGCCCGCCCGGGCGGTTTCGAGGCTGTCGGAAACATCCGTGGCAAAGATCTGCGGCTGGATCCGCTTGCCCGACGCCTCGATCCGCTCGAACAGCAGCATGCCGATGGTGTAGGCCTCTTCGCCGGTGGCGCATCCGGCGGACCAGACCCGAATGGTATCGCCGCTGGCGCGGCGGGCAATCAGCGGATCAATCACTTCACGTTGCAGTTCCTGCCACGCAGCCGGGTCGCGGAAGAAGCTGGAGACGTTGATCATCAGATCGCGGAACAGCGAGGCGGCTTCCTCGGCCTCGTCGCGGACCAACGCCGCATATGCGGCGAACTCGTCGACGCAGCGCAGGCTCATCCGGCGGCGTGTGCGGCGGAGCAGCATCGGCCGTTTGTAATCCGCGAAATCGTAGCCGAAGCGATCGCCCAGCACGGTGAGAATGGTCTGCAAGGGCACCGAGTCGATCTCGCGGGCGTCGCTCTCGGGAGAGTCGCTTTCGCTCGAAGTCGGAAAACTCTCCAGCGGATGCGTCGCCAGTCGCCGCAGCACTTCGGGAATCTTCTCGGCGGGCAGCACCAGGTCGACCAAGCCCGTCTGGATCGCGCTCGTCGGCATGCCGTCAAACTCGGCCGTCCGCGGATCCTGGACGATGACCATGCCCCCGGCGGCCTTGACCGCCGAGATCCCCCGCGAGCCGTCGGATGCCGTGCCAGACAGGACGACCGCGGTCGCGCGGTCGCCGTAGGCCGAGGCCAGCGACTCGAAGAAGCGATCGATCGGATAGCGCTGGCGGCGTTCCGATTCGGGATCGAGCAGCCGCAAGCGGCCGTTCTCGACCACCAGATCGCGATTGGGAACACAGACGTACACGTGATCTGGTTCGATCTCCAGCCCATCCTGGGCCGATCGGACGGTCAAAGAGGTGTGCTTGGCAAGCAGCGGCACCAGGTGACTGTCGCTCTTGGGATCCAGGTGCTGCACGATGACCAGCGCCATACCGTTGAGCGACGATTCCGCTTTGAACAGGGCGGTCATCGCCTCCAGCCCGCCGGCCGATGCGCCGATTCCCACCACCGTATAGCCTGCGTGTTCCATAACCTTTTAACCTCTCGACTTCCCGGCCCGCGCGGGGAAGCGAGTGAGCCGTTGCGACTGGTGGATTGGATTGCCAGGGGCGGCTTGCAGGGCGCCCTGGGGCCGGGCGTGGCGGCAAGCCGGGGCCGCGTCGCCGAGAAATCGGTCGGCCAGCGTCCGCTCTGGCCCCGGCCGATCACTGTGCAGGTCTTGAAATCGTGTCGAAGCAAACGCTGACGAAGTTGGCGGGATGGCCTGACGTTGCCACACCCGGGGCCACAAGCCCACCGAACGCCAGGACCGTTTCGTTCGCCACGGCAGGAACCCCAAAGACTTTACCGCGAAGACGCCAAGAACGCAAAGACATTCCGTCGTCTTTGCGTTCTTCGCGCCTTGGCGATCCCCATGGTTTCGTCGTTTCAAGTGGCCCTGTGCCTCCGGGCAATGTTCACAAACGTGTGGTGGGATGCCATGCAATCCGTGGCAATCATTTGAGTTCGCGTGGCCGGGGGCCGGCTTGCGGCAAACGTATTGAATTGGACGACCGTCGTTTCACCGGCGGAGCCTCCCCGGAGTCGCCTCCCATCCGCGAACTTCCTCCATTGTGGGCGGCGGTTCGGCTGGCCTCTTGCCCGTGCTGGCTGGCTTGTGCCCGCTGGTAGTTTGTGTGCGGTGGCCCGGAGTCGACCACGCTGCTGATTTTGATGTTGAGCGCGCGGAGCTTGTGACGCAGGCTACCCCGTGTGATGCCCAGCATCCGGGAGGCCTGGGTCTGAATGCCCCCACAATGTTTGAGCACACGGGTCATCACCGCGCGTTCCATCAGCTCGAGGGCCAAGTCGTACAGATCATTCGAACCGTCCTGAATCCGTTGTTCAATGTATTGCTCCCAGGCGGCCAGCGACGAGTGCTTGTGGACGGCCGGCCACCCGTTGCCCTCGCTTCGCCCGGGCGAGTCGCACGCCAGCGCTCCCCGCACACTGTCGGGCAGAAACTCGGGCATCAACACCCCGCCGGTGGCCTGCAGCAGGGCCTGTTTGACCACGCTTTGCAGCTCGCGGACGTTGCCGGGCCAGCGGTAACCGTTGAGAATCTCCCACGCCTGGGGAGACACCGCCGACACCCGCCTGCCCAGCTCGCGGTTGCCACATCGCAAGAAATGTTCGGTCAGGATCCGGATATCGTCCCCGCGTTCGCGAAGGGGCGGCACATGGATTGCATAGCCGTTGAGCCGGTAATACAGGTCGCTGCGAAACTCTTTCTTCTCAATCATCTCTTCGAGCGCGCAATTGGTGGCGGCGATGACCCGGACATCGGTTTGAATCACCTCGCTGCCGCCCACCCGCTGGAACGTCTGACCCTGGAGGACCCGCAGCACCTTGCTTTGGGTCAGCGGGGTCATGTCGCCGATCTCGTCGAGGAACAAAGTGCCCCCGTGGCACTGTTCGAACTTGCCGATCCGCAGTTGATCGGCCCCGGTGTAGGCGCCTTTTTCGGCCCCGAACAGTTCGGCCTCAAGCAGCGCCTCGGGGATCGCCGCGCAGTTGACGGCCAAGAAAGGCATGCCCGACCGATGGCTATGCTGGTAGATCGCCCGCGCGATGAGTTCCTTGCCGGTGCCGTTTTCACCACGAATCAGCACCGTGACGTTCTGCGAAGCCACCCGACCAATTTGCTTGTAGACCTTCTGCATGGCCGAGCATTTGCCCACCAGCAGTTCGTCCTTGTCGACCTTCAAGCCGATGTCGGGCGTTTCGGGTTCGATCTGGGCCGGGCCATTGATGCGACGAATCTCGGCGGCCTGCTCGCACAGCGACCGGACCTCGTCCAGGTCCAGCGGTTTGGCCAGATAGTCATACCCCCCGAGCTTCATCGCTTCGATGGCGGTGTCGCTGTCAGGCTCGGCCGTGATGAAGATGACCGGAAGCCTGGAATCCTGGGCATGGATTCGGCGGAAGGCATCCACGCCCGCGTCGTTGAGCCGCCCGATGTCGAGCAGCACCACGTCGGGCGAATCGTGCCGGACCAGCGGCAACCACTCACTGTCCCGCCGCACGGCCAACACCTGGAGACCGGTCTCGGGGAACCGAGCGTCGAATTGCAACCCCACCTGGGGGTCGTCGTCCACAATCAACAGTTTGGGCATCTTGCTCTCGGCGACCGACTGGGTGATTCGTGGAATGTCCCGACGATAGAAGACCGCTCTCTGCCGCGACGGGCGTCGCCAGAACCAGCACTTGGACCCTGGCGGCGCGACGCCCTACTCAAAGGTCGGATTGTTGTCGAGGGCCTCGATCCGGTTCGCCACCCGCGGGGCATCGTTGCTGGTGGTAACACGGACCCTCATGCCCGCCTGCAGGTCGGCGGCCTGGCAGGCCTCGCCGTCACAGGTGATCGTGACGTCGGGTGCCAAGGTGTACTGGTGATCCAGGTCCTCCTGATCGGTGATCGTCAGTTCGCTCGCCCGCAGGCTGACCAGCGTGCCATCCGTGATCAGGCTGGCTGGCACCTCAGCCACGTCCTCCGCCTGGTCGGTCTGGCCTCCCAGGTCCCGCACCCGCTGTGTGGCGGCCTGCCGGTCTTCGTCGAACTTATCCTTGTCCACGGTCAGGGTGACGTTGGACTCGGCATCGGTG
>JBJHDE010000246.1:5093-7775 GCA_050486385.1 Planctomycetales bacterium
GTCCGATGTGAAACCGAACCACCCACGGGCGAAGCCCAGGCCGACCAGGCCGACCACGACCAGGAGCACCACAACTAAAAATGCTCTCATGACTCATCATTCCTGAATTTCAAGGAAAAGTACGTTCGAAACGCGACTCTCGGATGCTGCGAGCGAGTGCAAGAGCCTTGCTCGCAGCGGCTTGCCCATGGCGGGTTACACGCGTCCCAAGACGACAAGAACCAGCAGAACGACAACCAACAGCCCCAGGCCGCCACTGGGACCGTAACCCCAACTGCGGCTGTGGCCCCAGGTGGGCAGCACGCCCAGGAGCAGCAGGACAAGAATGATCAACAGAATGGTGCCGATCGACATGGAAGACCCCTTTCAATGGTCTGAACCGCAATGCCCGCCGACGCGAACATCGCGTCGGAGGCCGACTATCTGGGTCACTGTCGCGTGACCCATTGTGAATGCATAACTACGTTGTGGAACGCCGGGCCTGGGCAAGACGGCCCAGCCCAGGCGCTGTCGAGCTTGACGTGATCTCGAGCCTGTTCCACGCGGGTCTAGGGGGGCAAACTGCCCACCGGGCCCGACTTGCCGGCAGGATGTGGAGGGTCACACACCCTGCGGCTGGCTGGTGTTCGGTTGACACTCGGACTCGCCAGGTCCGTTGATCCGTTCCCAGACCTCGCAACGATGGACGGGAACGTCTCGGGCGACCTCGAAACCCAATCGCACCCTCGAGCCAGAGATCCCGATCACCGTCACTTTGAGCACGCGCTCGAAGTCGGCGGAGCCGCCGACGATGACCGACTGCTGGGCCTTCCGCGTTAGGATCAACATCGTCGAACCTCCTTTTTCAGGCCGGGCCGTTATTGCCACCACCTACGTGGATACAGAGCCATGTGCGCCCACAGGACTACCACGGCACCAAGAATCGCCACAATCCAGCCTTGCCAAGCGTTGCCAGCCAGCGAGAACGGATCGCTCGACCCGCCCTGGACCAGCGCGAAAAGAACCCCGCCGACCACAGCCCCCACGATGCCCAGGATGATTGTCATCACAAGGCCCACACTCTGGCGACCTGGCAGCAGGGCGCGGGCAATCAGCCCGACGATCAAACCACACACCAGCCAGCTCAACAGACTCCCCACACTCATTTCTTTCACTCCTGGTGCATGAGGGCACCGGTCCTGTTTGCTCGGCCATAGGTCCCGCTCAACACGGAACGTGCGTGGCGGACTGGCCCTCGTATGTGCGACCTGGCCACGGTCTCTGGAGCAAAAAAAACCGGCATGGCCGAACACCCCTAGGTGTTGGGCCATGCCGGCTTACTCGATAACAGGCCCTCCGGACGGGTCCGGGTTGCCCTTTAGTCAAGTCATCCGACGATTCTAGCCAAAGGTTGTCGCGAAGGTCTCAAAGCTCATTGAGGCTCCTCCACCCCTTCATGATACGGCTTGAGAACCAGAACGCAAAGAGAAAGTCGAAGATCTCCAGGAAGACTCAGAGAAGATCGAAGCCGCTGTCTGCCGCGGAATGACGCGATTTCAACCGCGGCCCCTCCGCTGCGTCCTCCAAGACCCGCGTAACCACCTAATTGGGAACCTGCTCGCGGTCCGCCGAGCAGGGCCACGTCTTCCAAGGATCCGGGAAGGAAACCCGTGGTTTGTCCACCCGTGTCGAGCCAAGTTGGAAACGGCCAGGGACGTTATTTAACACTGGTAGACAAGCCAGCCGTGCCCCCCTTCCTCCGCAACTCCGCGTGAGCTTGACACTCGGGAACGCCCACGCGGTGTGCCCGTGCGACGCACGCTTGCCGACCCCTCAATTCAATCGGCGGGAGCCTCGGGGACGAGCCCGAGTTCGCGGTCGATACGCATCAGCAGCTTCGCGAAGGCGGGGTGACCTTCGTCGAAATCTTCATGCCGGGTGACGCGATCGTGGTGGTCCAGGATGTTCACGATCTCGCAGTGGGTTTCGTAGGCCATGTCCACCATGTGGGGCGATTGGCCTTCCCGTGCCCGCTCGAACACCAGCCGATAGCCCATGGGGCCGCGGCAGTCTTTGTGAACCTCCCATAGATAATTGGCCGGGTCACCCAAGAGTTGGCCAATTTCCCGGGCCAGCTCGTCCGACAATTTCACAGGCCCCACCACCCGCCGATAGGCCGCGGCGTCGCGGTCTTCCTTGGGCACATTCCGTACGTCCAACACGCTGGCGATCACGCGGGTGGGGTGACGCACGGTCTCGACGGCTTCTTCATCGCCCAACAATTGCACCAACAGGTGATACTGCGGATGCTGCTCGGGTGGGACTTCCGCGGGCGGTGGAGGGGACGTACACCCGACTAGAACCAGGCCCAGGGCCACCCCCATCCACAAGGCTGGTCGATTTGTCCCACAGAAAAGGTTTGTCATCAGACACCTGGATACGTCGTTCATTCGCGGATGTGTCCTTCGCCGTAAACAACCCATTTGTAACTGGTCAACTCACGCAAGCCACACGGGCCCCGGGCGTGGAACTTATCGGTGCTGATGCCGATTTCGGCTCCCAGGCCCAACTCGCCACCATCGTTGAAGCGGGTGCTGGCATTGACCATCACCGCCGCGCTATCCACCAAACGGACAAACCGCCGGGCGGCCGACAGGTCGCGGGTGACAATCGCATCGGTATGGCCCGAACCATAATGATTGA
>JBJHDE010000247.1:0-7763 GCA_050486385.1 Planctomycetales bacterium
CTCCGCCGCTCCACTGCAACCGGTTGTCGCCCTTTCTTTGTGTTCTCACTGAGGCACCGGAGCCACGGAGAAGGCTTCACAACTCGCCGTGGACGATTCGGGTCTCCGAAATTCAGCAAGGACCCAAGTTTCTTGCCGGCCAGGCGGAGGTAGGTGAGCCGTTGCTTCTTGTGAGCTGGATGAACTTCTCCAACATCTCCGTGTCTCCGTGGCTCCGTGAGATAATCCATCCGGGAGCCAGCAATACCGCCTCAGTTGCTGCTGTTCAGTGGGTGAAGAGCACCGGGGATCAAGCCGCCGGAAAGGTCGGCGTGGAGGTCCTTGAGGTGCTGCCTGAGGTCGTCGAGACTCTCGCCTTGGGTCCAGTAGTCGGGATACTCCTGGAGATAACCGAGCCACATGCCGTCCTCTTCTCAAATGACGAGTTGGACAACTTGCATCTCGTGACCTCGGTCGGGGTTCGGGGCTGGCTGCCGAGTGAACATGCCGCCAGGGGCTCCATTCGCCAGCGGTCGCCGGAGAGTTCGACCTCAAGGCAACCAATCGGCGGGTTCACTCACACCGGAAATTCTAACAGGTCAGCCGGGATCAGGGCAAAGAGAGCGGCCCTTCAGAACCGAGCCACAAAGCCGACCTGCGACCGGCGCGTTTTCGCGACGCCAGGCCGAACGCCTGGCGTGGTGGGTTGGTGGGCGCATCTCACAGGGCGCGCAAAGAAAAACAGGGCCCCCCGACCCGCTCGGCCCGCGACGGCGAGGTGGGGTCAGGGATGGCCCTGTTAGGAGGAGTTGGGTTCGGTGACGCCCGTCGTTTGCCCCCCGGCGACGAATGGCGGCCGATCCAACAACTCCCGATAGCGGCCTGGAACATTGCCGACCTGGCGGTCAGCAAAACCCCCCGGTTGCCCAGGCAGAGGGAATGATCGGCTGACTGGCCGCCCCGACTGAACGAAAAAATCGGCACAAAGCGGAACGTCGCCGGAATCGGGCAAGTCGACCCAAGACGCCCAATTGACCCCAAGACCCTGGTCGGGCAATCAGCCCTCGAAAAACTTCTTGATCGCCCGCACCGTGGTGGCCCGCCCGGCCTTGGCAATCGAGGTGGTCAGCGGGATGTGCTTGGGGCAGACGGCCACGCAGTTCTGGGCGTTGCCGCACTGTTGGATTCCGCCCTCGCTCATCAGGGCGTCCAGACGGACATCGGCCTGGTTGGCCCCAGTGGGGTCGGCATTGAACAGCACGACCTGACTGATGGCGGCGGCTCCGATGAAGCCGCGGTCGTGTTCGGCCCGGCGGCGGGCTTCGAACTGCTGTTCGGTTTCGCCTTCGCGGCGGAGGAGTTCGATCTTGGTGTACTGCGGACAGGCCTCCAGGCAGCACCCGCAGCTCATGCACTCGCTCAGCGGATAGCGTTCTTGCTGGACCTTGGGCGGCACGCGGGGGCCGGGTCCGGCGTCGTAGTAGCCATCGACGTCGATCCAGGCGTGCAGCTTCTTGAGGGCATCGAACATCCGTGTGCGATCGACCACCAGGTCCCGCACCACGGGGAACTTGGTCATCGGCCGCAGTTCGATTTCGCCGGGTTGCTCTTCCAGCAGCCGATCGACCAGGGCGCTGCAACCCTGTCGGACCTGGCCGTTGATCAGCATCGAACACGAACCGCAGACCTCTTCCAGGCAAGCCACCTCGTAGGCCACCGGGGCGACGGGCTCGCCATCGGCCCGCTGGGCATGTTCGGCGATCCGCATCAGCACGGTGGTGATGTTCATGTTCGGTTCGCGGGGAACCTTATGAACCTCCCAGTAGCTGGGTTTGCCCGGCCCGTCCTGACGCAGAATCTTGACCGAGAGCGTGTCGGGCAGTTTCGGCTGTCGAGTACGATCAATCATGAGTGGCCACTCGTGGTTGGAAACGTGTGCCTTATGGGTGTGTTCGTCCGCGGGACGCCACCCGATGCTCGCTCGGGCCTGGCGTGCTGGCAATCGTGCCGGTTCACGACGAAGCGGCGGCGGTCGCGGCCACCGGCTTGCCGGCTTGTTCGCGTTGGCGTTCTTGCCAGACCTCGGCAATCACTTCGGCCCCCACCATGCCGTACAGTCGCGGGCGTGGGGGAATCAGCGAGGTGTCCACCTCTTCGTAGCTGATCTCGGGATCGCCCTCGGCATTGAGCGTGGCCACCGAAGTTTTGAGCCACTTCTTGTTCTTCTCTTCAAACGCATCGCACCAGGCCTCGGCCTGCCGGCGGCGCTCGGCGGGGTCTTCCGAAGACAGCCCCGGCATCTCGAAGGCCGGCTTGAAATGGGCCCCGCGGCACTCATCCCGCAGCCGAGCGCCCTTGAGAATCGACAGCGCCAGTGGAAACATATCCAGCAGGTTGCGGGCGAACACCAGGTTCTGATTGGTCCACCGCCCCGTGTCCGACAACGAACACCGTTGGGCCTGCTCGCGGAGCTCCTGCACATCCTGATAAGCTTTATCCAGCACATCGTTGTGCCGCACCACGGTCGCCGCCTTGGTCATGACCTGTCCCAAGCGGCGATGAATGGCATAGGGGTTGGTGCCGCCCGCGGGACGCTTGACCAGGGCGTCGAGCTGTTCGCGATGCCGCTGGACGGCCGCATCGAAAAAGCTGCCGGGAAGCTCGGCGGCCGTCGAGCGGTTGTCGGCGGTCTTGACGTTCTCAAGATAGGTCTTGAGGCACGGCCCCAAGAACAGGCCCGAGAAAATGCAACTCAACAGCGAGTTGGCTCCCAAACGATTGGCCCCGTGGTACTGGTAATCGACTTCGCCAATGGCGTAGAGCCCCGGGATGTTGGTCGTCTGATTGCGGGGGTCGCCGACTTCCAGGCCACCTTGGGCATTCTTGCGATAGTCGCACCACAGGCCGCCCATCGAGTAATGCACGGCCGGGAAGATCTTCATCGGGACATCGCGCGGATTGACCCCCTGGAACTTCTCGTAAATGTCGAGAATGCCGGCCAGCTTCTGGTCCAGCATCGTCCGCGGCAGATGCGTCAGGTCGAGGTACACGCACAGCTCGTCCTGCTCAACCGACAGGCCCGACTCGGTGCAGATGCTGAAGATCTCGCGGGTGGCGATGTCGCGCGGCACCAGGTTGCCGTAGGCCGGGTACTTCTCTTCCAGAAAGTAGTACCGCTCGTTCTCGGGAATCGTCCGCGGATCGCGCGGGTCCTGCGGTGTCCGCGGCACCCACACCCGGCCACCTTCGCCACGGGCGCTTTCGCTCATCAGCCGCAGCTTGTCGGTTCCCGGCACGGCCGTGGGATGGACCTGGATGAACTCGGCGTTGGCGTACCGCACTCCGGCTTGAAAGGCCCGACTGGCCGCGCTGCCCGTGCAGACGGTGCTCATCGTGCTTTTGCCGTAGACCACGCCACAGCCGCCGGTGGCCAGTACGACCACGTCGGCCGGAAAAGCCCGGATCTCCATGGTGACCATGTCCTGGGCCACACACCCGCGGCAAATGCCGTGATCGTCGACGATGGGGCCCAGAAAGTCCCAGAACTCGTACTTCTTGACCTTGCCTGCGGCCTCCCAGCGGCGGGTCTGCTCATCCAAGGCGTACAGCAACTGCTGACCGGTCGTGGCTCCGGCAAAGCTGGTCCGCTTGTAAAGCGTGCCACCAAAGCGACGCTGATCGCGAAAGCCCTCGAGCGTGCGATTGAACGGCACCCCCAACCGATCCAGCAGGTCGATCACCCGCGGAGCCCACTCGGTCATCTCTTTGACGGGCGGCTGATGCTGCAGGAAGTCGCCGCCGTAGATGGTATCGTCAAAGTGCTTCGTCTCGTTGTCGCCCTGCTGCCGCGTGAGGTTATTCACGCTGTTGATGCCACCCTGGGCGCAGACGCTGTGACTGCGCTTGACCGGCACCATGCTGATGAGATCGACATCAATGCCCAATTCGCCCAGCTTCATCGAGGCCGCCAGGCCCGCCAGGCCACCGCCAACGATGACCACCCGTTGTTTCGCCATGACTGTCCTTCCCAAAGACTTGGGGACTCGTGTTCGCCGTTTTGTTGGGGCGTCGGCTCGTGGGTCGACTCTGCGATGGATTGGCCCGCGGTCCGACGTTCGCCATCTGGCCGCACCGCCGCCGTCACCCGCCGCCGTCACCCGCCGCCCGCTTGATCCGCTTCGTCCGCTGAGTTGGCCTCGGCGGCATCGTCGAGGCTGGGGCCTGCTGGGTCGGCGTCGCGTTCAGGATCACGGGGCTCGATGTCCTGCTTTCGCCGTTGCTCGGCCCAGGCCTGTCCCTCTTCAACGAGTTCCGGCTTGCTCAGGCCCACCAACGAGCCCAGGCCCAAGGCCATCAGCAACACGCCCACGCCGATAGCGATTCCATCGGCCCTGCGCTGCGCCTGCGGGGTGATCCACAGGCCCCAGGTGATGCCAAAGGTCCAGACACCGTTGGCCAAGTGAAACACGGTGGCCGACAGTCCCACGACATACAGGGCCTTGACCCACCAGGGAGCAAGCGCTGCGGCGGCGCTGGGCGCTGCATGCGGGGCATGTGGATCGAACTGGCCACCGACCCCCTCGCCAAGAATGGGATCGAGGTAGGCCCCATAATGGTGCATGTGGGCCACATGGTAGATGATGAACACAAAGGCCAGTACGCCGGTGATTCGCTGCAGCGTGTAGCGATAATTCGCCCTGTAAGGATACTGCGACGAATTCGACTGGCCTTCATAAACAATCCACAGCCCAACAATGCCGTGGAACAAAATCGGCAGGAAAATGCCGAGCCATTCGACAATCCAAAGCGCCGCCCCCAGCATGTGGATCTGGTCGACGCCCTGCTGAAACAACGCCGGATCAAGAAAGGGCGTGAAGTTCAGCGAGAGATGCATCAACAGAAACACGCCCACCGGAATCAAGCCCGAGAGCGAATGCAAACGGCGAATGAGGAACTCGTGGCGGGCGTAGAACGAACGGGACGGAGTCGATACGTCTTCCACCGATCTAGGTCCTTGCGGCCACTGTGGAGCCGCGGGCGAGGGGTCGCTTGTGTGCCATGAGCCTCCTCGCGACAGTATAGGAGTCCCTCCCGCGCCGAAAAGGGGACCGATGCGGGATTCCCCACGTTCCTGCCAGGGAACCCCGTCCCCGCGAGGCAACTCGCCGTACAATTGAAGCCATTGTGGGCCACGTGCCAACGCTTCGACTGGCCTCCCACGGTGGGGAGGCATGGGGCGAGCGTCGATCGCCGGCAAGCGGAAACACGCTTACGGCTGGACTTCGATCACCAACGTGGTGGTGTGCGATTCGAAGTCGTACAGCGGCCGCAGTGCCGGATCCTCCACCGGGGTCCGCGTCCGCACCCGCAGCACCCAGGTTCCCGGAGGCACGCCCTTGATGGCGACCGTGCCATCGTCGTCGGTCGTTAAGGAGGCGGAGCCCGGTCTACCACTCGCTGCTGACAATCTCCCAGATCAGCACCATCAGGACGTCGGGGTCGTAGGGCTTGCGGAGGAAGTAGCGGGCCCCGCTTTGGTGGGCACGCCTCACCAATCCAGGCGACTCCATGCCGCTCAACAGGATGACCGGCACGCCAGCGGTGCCTTCGCCGTTCATCAGGGTGCGGCACAGGTCGAAGCCGTCGCCATCGGGCAGGCGAACGTCCAGCAGCACAAGATTGGGCTGTAGCTGTTCGACCATCTTCGGTACGGTACGCGAAAGCGCGGCGTGCAGCACATTCAGGCCCTGGGCCGCAAGGTGCTCGCACAGGCTGGCAGCCACCTCGGGGTCGTCCTCCACGATCAGCACGCGTGGGGGTCGAAGCGCGTCGAGGTCCGCCGGTTCAAATCGAGTTGTCGGTCTGCCGATCACCGCTGGTTCTTCCATCACGAGCCACTGGGTCCGCCGACCCCAAGCTCGGGGCCGTGTGAACAAAACCTAGGTCGCAATCGTGGCCATCGGGGCCCTTCTGGCGAGAAATTCCCCGGCGGCGGCAAGGCGGAAATCGGCACCTTCCGCCACCCCCCGCTTTGGCGATTCGACCCAAGCGTGCCGGAGACCGCGCCCAACCGACACCTGTGTCCCCGGCCCCAGGCGATGACCCTCCCGATGGCAACGACCCGTGGACCGGCCCCACCAAGACGTTGAACTTTCTCATACTGGCTACGAGGCGCAAGGATGTGCGGAATCGTGGGTTCCGTCGGCGGCGATTCGCCCCAGGACTTCCTGCTGGCGGGGCTGCGCCGCCTGGAATATCGCGGCTACGACAGTGCCGGCATTGGCGTCCTGGGGCGACAAGGCACGCTGGAACTGGTCAAGTCCGCCGGCCGCGTGGCCGCTTTGGGCCAGTTGCTGGAAGCCGCCCCGTTGCGGGGAACCGTCGGCATCGGCCACACCCGCTGGGCCACGCACGGGCCGGCGACCGACACAAACGCCCACCCGCATGCCGGGGGAACCGACGATCGCCGGGGGGCCGAGGTGCTGGTCGTCCACAACGGCGTGATCGAAAACTATCTCAAGCTCAAGGCCCAACTTGAGGCCAACGGGGCGGTCTTCCAAAGCGCGACCGATACCGAAGTCGTGGCCCACCTGGTGGCCCACAGCTTCCGCCAGGTCCGCGCCCAGCTCAACGGCCATGCGGGCGACATCTCCGAGGTGGCCCTCGAAGCCCTCCGCCGGGCGGTTGGCCAACTCAAGGGCACCTACGGCCTGGCCGTCATCTTCCGCGATTGCCCCGACCACCTGTTCGCCGCCAAGCTGGGCAGCCCACTGGTGATTGGCGTGGGCCAGGGCGAGCACTTCCTGGCCAGCGACGTCTCGCCCCTGCACGGGCGAACCGACCAGATCATCTATCTGGCCGACCACGAACTGGCGATGCTCACCCCGACAAGCCATCGGGTGATCCATCGCGAGCAGGGCCACGTCGACCCGGCCATCCGCGTGCTGGATGCCGCCGAGAGCGAGCCCGAGTTGGGCGGGTTCCCGCACTACATGCTTAAGGAGATCTTCGAGCAACCCCAGAGCCTGAGCGATCTGCTACGAGGACGGCTCAACCACGACGAGGCCACGGCTCACTTTGGTGGACTGAACCTCTCGCCCACCGAGCTGCGGAAAGTCGATCGCCTGCTGCTGACCGCCTGCGGCACAAGCTGGCATTCGGCCCTGGTGGGCGAGTACCTCATCGAGGAAATCGCCGGCATCCCCGTCGAAGTGGAGTACGCCAGCGAATTGCGGTACCGCAACGCCCCGCTGGACCGCAACACCTTGCTGTTTGCCATCACCCAAAGTGGCGAAACCGCCGACACCCTGGCGGCCCTCCGCGAGGTCAAGCGGAAGGGACACCCGACGCTGGCCATCTGCAATGTGGTCGGCAGTTCGATCGCCCGGGAAAGCGATGGCGGCATCTATTTGCACGCGGGCCCCGAGATCGGCGTGGCCAGCACCAAGGCGTTCACCTCGCAGGTGCTGACGCTGCTGCTGTTGGGTCTGCACCTGGGCCGGTTGCGGACGCTGTCGTTCACCCAGGGCAAGCAGATTCTCAACGCCGTCGAGCAACTCACCCAGGCGGTTGAAGCGACCCTGGCCCACCACGACCAGGTCAAGCGGGTGGCCGAGAAGTACGTCGAGGCCCAGAACTTTTTGTATCTGGGGCGGCACTACAACTTTCCGGTGGCCCTGGAAGGGGCGCTCAAGCTCAAGGAGATCAGCTACATCCATGCCGAGGGCTATCCGGCGGCCGAGATGAAGCACGGCCCCATCGCCCTGGTGGATGAGAAAACGCCC
>JBJHDE010000248.1:0-7714 GCA_050486385.1 Planctomycetales bacterium
CGGCCAAGCAGTCCTGGCGGAGTGTCGACGAATCGAGACCAAGAGAACGCAACGCGAAGCCATGCCGGAGCCCATCGAGATCGCCACTCGCGAACTCGCCGTCTCGAATGTACAGGCCGATGAGTTTCGGCATTGAGGGAAGCTTGGCCAGGACCCCCGGCTGGCGCGGCACATTGACGCTTAGAGTACGCAGATCAGGAAACCGATCCAGATGGATCAGCACCTCCTGGTTCAACGAGTCGCCAAAAAGCGACAAGCTGGTCACACTTGGCATCACGGGCAGCCGCTTGAAGCCCCGGCCCGTCAACCGGTTGCTCATGATCATCATGTGTTCAAGCTGCTTGAGCCCACCCAAGTGCTCAAGGTCGTCGTCCTGGAGGGTCTCGTCGTACAGGGTCAGATTCGTCAGGTTGGTGAGTCGGCCGACCTGAGGCAGGATCTGCCCGCCGCCCCGAGTGCGGGACAGACCCAGGCGGCCCAATCGCGGTTGAGCAGCAATTACCTCGCCCCAACGCTCCAGGTCATCCAGCTCGTCAAAGTACAAGCGCACGACACCGCGGAGGCGACGGACCAGCGCGGCGATCTCGGGTGTGTCGATACCTGGGTCGATGTGGCATACTACGGACATCCGGAACATCCAGCGACTTTGGTCTTGTAGCACATATAGCGGTCGGCCATCTGGCCTCGTCAGGACTTGGAGTTGGTAGTAGGCCCACCAGCGGTCGCCGTGGTCCCAGGCGATTCCCGCCACAATCCCTGCGCCAATGACCATCCCGGCCGCCCCGAGTTGCCAGGCACGGCGACTTTCTAAAAGCGGCGGGCGACCCCGACACCAGCGGATCAGGGACTCCAGCCCCAGGGTGGTGAGCCCGCCCACGAATAACGCCAGCGGAAACGCCCAGGCGGCGCTAAACAGCATCAGCCCCAGCACGCTCAGCCAAGCGAAAGGCGCAAGGCGTGCCCACCACAGGGCCGTGAGAACCGCCCAGGGCCGTAGCGGCGTGAAAGCCGCCAGGCCTGCCAGGATCGGAACCGTCACCGTACCGATGGCAATCCAGGCCATGGCCCGCAGGCAAGCGGCATCCAGTCTGTATTCTTCGGGCGCGAAATGTTGCCCCAGCAGGAAGTCGACAATCGACGACATGGCAAATACGACTGCGTGACGGGAGAGGTGGCCGAACGAGCAAGGCGTTTGCGAGAGACCGCCGACATTATGGGGTAGCACGCCGGGCACGTCGATGCGGGCCGCTGCGGTTTGGCAGGGGCTTCCCTAATCGACGCGCTGCAAGCCAAGGGCCAGCCGCTGTTCAATGAGGTCCAGCAGGGTGCTGGAGGCGGTCGAGATGAAGAAGTGGCCGCCTTCCAGCTCGAACCGCTCGAAGGCTCCGGTGGTAAGCTCGGCCCAAGCCGCCAGGCCGCTGGCGGAGGCCTCGGTGTCCTCACGGCCGCCAAACGCGGTGATTGGGCAACGCAGCGGCTCGCAGGATCGCGGCTCGTAGGTATTGCACACGGCCAGGTCGGCCCGGTAGATCGGCAGCAAGTGGCTCACAAAGCTTTCATCGGCCAGCAGCAACTCGGGCGTGGCTCCCAGCCGCCGCAATCGGTCGATCAGGGTCGCGTCGTCGACCAGATGGCCCTGATCGCTGGGGCTGGCCAGCCGTGGGGCGTTGCGACCCGAGACAAACAGCCAAGCCGGCCAGGTGCGGCGATGGGCCGACAGCCGCCGAGCCAACTCCAAGGCGACCAGCGCCCCCATGCTATGGCCAAACAGGCCCAGCGGCCGATCGGCCAGCCGCGCCACGACACTGGGCTTGAGCCGGGCGACCAACTCGTGTAAATCCTCAATCAAGGGCTCGTCGGCCCGGGGCTCGCGCCCTGGGAGTTGAGCCGCCCAGAGTTCGATCCAGTCCGGTAGACGAGCCGACCAACTCCGAAAGGTGGAGGCCGTTCCCCCCGCATGATGGAAACACAGCAGCCTCGCCTGGGCCGTGGGTCGCGGCCGGGGACAGGTGATCCAGAGGTCGCTGGCGGCGTTCGGCATGGGGGGAAACTCCTGCCCTTGCGGGCCCGCTCAGGGAAAATCGCTTGTTCGCCGAGCCTCGTGTGGTACCATCATAGGCAGTGGGTTCAACCCGCGCGGCACCGCGCAGGCGACAATCGGCCGTATCTCGGGCCGCCGGGTCCTATTTCTTGTCGTTGGCCCGCCAATTCTGGGCCAGATGGTACACATATTGCTCTGACTTGCGATGCATGCGGGCTTTGGTCCGCACTCATCGACCGTGGTTCGCACGGGCGGGGTGGATGGACTGGCGGGCGTCTCGCCGTCGCTGGAACTCCGCAAGCCAAACAGAAACCGTCCCCGGAGTTGGGATTATGAGCGTTGGCGAATCGTTTCCGTTGGAGGGCGCGGCGCGTTCGGACCAGGCAGCCGGTTCGGTCGCGGTGGCCCTGCCCGCCGCCGAGGTGCTATTTGTTGATCTCGACGGGACCCTCACCCGGACCGATTTGCTGTACGAAAGCCTCGTACTGGCCGTCAAACGCGAGCCCGCCACGCTGTTACGGGTGCCGGGGTGGTTGATGCAGGGTAAGGCCCTGCTCAAGCGAAAGCTTGCCTCGATCGCCCGACCCGATGCGGCGCGGCTGCCCTACCGCGACGACGTGATCAAATTTCTTTCCGAGCAACGGGCCGCCGGGCGGAAGCTGGTACTGGCTACGGCTTCCGACAGCCAATGTGCCCACGAAGTGGCCGAGCAACTCAACCTGTTTGACGATGTGCTGGCCAGCGACGGGCAGCGGAACCTCAAGGGCAGCGAGAAGCTTGAGGCGATTCGCGACTACTGCCTGCAGCACGACCACGAGTCCTTTGGCTATGTGGGCGATTCGCACTGCGATGTGCCCCTGTGGCGCGAGGCCCGCGAGGTCTACGTGGTGACGCCCGGCAGCTTGAAGGCTCGCGTGGGGCGGACGCTTGAGGTCGATCAGACCTTCCGGCTGCCGGACGAGCGGCTCAGGGCCTTGGTTCGTGCCATTCGACCGCGGCAGTGGGTCAAAAACCTGCTGCTGTTTGTGCCGTTGATTCTGGCCCATCAGTGGACCGACCTCTCGGCGGTGTGGGCCGGGATGCTGGCCTTTCTGGTGTTCGGCTGTGTGGCCTCGGGCGTGTACATCCTGAACGATCTGTGCGACATCGAGAACGACCGCCTGCATCCCAAGAAGAAGCGGCGTCCCTTGGCCAGTGGCGCCTTGCCGGTCGTCTGGGGGCCGCCGGCGGTGCTGGGACTGATCGGCCTGGGGCTGGTCACCTCGGCGGTGGCCCTGCCGGTGCCATTCACCCTGGCGGTATTGGCCTATTTGGCGGTGACCACCGCGTATACCTTCTCGCTCAAACGTGTGGTCATTCTCGATGTGCTGGTCCTGGCCGGGCTGTATACCCTGCGGATTGTGGCTGGCGGACTGGCCACCGGAATTCCCGTGACTGAGTGGCTGATGGCCTTTGCGATTTTCATTTTTACAAGCCTGGCCTTTGCCAAGCGGTACGCCGAGCTGGCCCGTCTGGACAGCGAAGGGGCGGCCTCGGCCGAGGGCCGCGGCTACCAGGTCGACGATCGCGAGTACGTGGGCAGCCTGGGCCAGACGGCCGGCTACATTGCCGTGCTGGTGTTTGCCCTGTACATCAGCGGCGAACACGTCACCAGCCTGTACAGCCAACCCCAATGGCTGTGGGTGATTGGTCTGCTGCTGCTGTACTGGGTCAGCCGCCTGTGGCTGTTGGCCCGCCGTCGCGAACTCAGCGAAGACCCCGTCGTGTTTGCCATCACCGATCGCACAAGCTGGGCGGTGGGCTGCGTGGCCGTGACGATTGTGCTGTTGGCCCGTGGCTGGTGACGGGCCCCTCGCACCTATGGGGCCCAGCGCGTAGGATGTCGGGCACAGGGTCGGCCCGTTCGCACGGTCGACCAAACCAAGGCTCCCTGCCACTCGGTTTGCCGTTTCTGGTCTGATCCGCAAGACCCCGCTGGCCAAGTGCCTGGCTTCCCCACGGCAGGTTCCGTCGGAGCTTGCGTCCCCTTCTTTTGCAGCGACCCGTTGTGCCATGCCTCAGCCGACTGCCAGCACCTGGCCACCCGCCTCCAGCATGTCGGTTTCCCCGACGCCTTCGGATTCCACCTCCCTACGCCGCTTGCCCCAAGAGCCGGGTTCGTCCCGAGTGGTTGCGGCCGGGCGTCTGGACGACCTGGCCGGCTGGGGATGCTACCCGACCGAGCGCTGCTGGGTGAGTCGGCCAGAAACCGTGGATGCCGTGCGGCGACTGGTGCTCGAAGGCCCCCATCGCACCTATGCCCCCCGTGGCCTGGGCCGCAGCTACGGCGATAGTGCCTTGAATCGCGGCGATGGCGTGCTCGACGCCACCGGCCTGGATCACTTCTTGAGCTTCGATCCCGCAACCGGCCTGCTGCATGCCGAGGCGGGCGTGTCGCTGGACGCCATCATCCAATATTTCCTGCCACGGGGCTGGTTTCTGCCAACCACGCCCGGCACCAAGTTCGTCACCCTTGGGGGGGCGATTGCCGCCGATGTGCATGGCAAAAATCATCATCGCGACGGTTCGTTTGGGAATTTCGTCCGCCAGTTGCACCTGATGACGGCCGATGGCTCGGTCCTGCGGCTTTCGCCGGAAGAACGCCCCGAGCTGTTCTGGGCCACGGTCGCGGGGATGGGGCTGACCGGGATGATTCTGGATGCGGTCGTGCAGCTCAAACCCGTCAAGACGGCCTACTGCCATGTCCGCTATCAGCGGACCCGGAACCTGGACGAGACACTCGACACCTTTGCGGTGACCGACGAAAAGTACGAGTACTCGGTGGCCTGGATCGATTGCCTGGCCTCCGGCGACCGGCTGGGCCGCAGTGTGTTGATGCTGGGCAGCGAGACCGAGGTCAGCGACCTGCCCGAGTCGCTCCGCCGCGAACCGCTGGCCTTGCCCCGCAAGCTGAAACTGGGCGTGCCCTTCGCCTTCCCGGCAATCGCCCTGAACCGCTGGAGCATCGGCCTGTTCAATATGCTGTTCTACGGCAAGAACAAAGACCGCGAGGCCATCGTCGATCGCGACGCCTACTTCTATCCGCTGGATAGCATCAACAACTGGAACCGCATCTACGGGCGTCGCGGCTTTGTGCAGTACCAGGCGCTGTTCCCCAAATCGACCAGTCGGCGGGCCCTGGTGGCATTGCTGGAGCGGATCGCCAAGAGCAAGCGGGCCAGCTTTCTGGCCGTGTTGAAAAGCAGCGGGGCCGCCAATCCCGCCCCGCTGTCGTTTTTGTTCGAGGGGCACACCTTGGCCCTGGACTTTCCCGTCAGCCACGGATTGCCCAAACTGCTGCGGGAACTCGACACCCTGCTGATGGAACATGGCGGCCGGCTGTACCTGGCCAAGGACGCCATGACCACCCCAGGAGTCTTCGCGGCCATGTATCCGCGACTCGACGAGTTCCGTGCAATCTGCCAGCAAGTCGATCCGGCCGGGCGATTTCGCACCTCGCAGGCCCGCCGGCTGCATCTGGTGGATTGAGCGGGCCGCCCGCGGCTTGGCCCCCCCATTTCACGTTGACCACACGCGCCCCCTCGCGGCGTCGACCGCCGCGGGAGCCTTGTTCGCTTTGTCGGAACCCTTGGATTCGCCAGGAGATGTGTCGCGCATGACCGAAAACGTGCTGATCGTGGGAGCCACCAGCGGCATCGCCCGGGCCGTCGCCCGAGGTCTGGCCGAGCAGGGCCACCGGCTGATTCTGGCCGGTCGCCAGCGCGACGCCCTGGAGGCCATGGCCCGGGATCTGACCGTGCGGTACGAGGCCGAAGCGGCCGTCGAGGTCTTCGACGCCTCGGACACCACCACGCATGCCGAGCTGGTCGCCCGGGCGTTCGAGCACTTTGGCGGCGACCTGACCGGGGCCTTTCTGTGCTATGGCACCCTGCCCGATCAGAAGCAGTGCGAACAGGACTTCGCGGCGGCCCAGCAGGCGATTGCCGTCAACTTTGTGTCCTATGTCTCGCTGCTGCACGAGCTGGCCACCCGGTTCGAGCAGCGTCGGCAGGGCTGGCTGTGTGCCGTCAGCAGCGTGGCGGGCGATCGTGGCCGGCAAAGCAACTATGTGTACGGTTCGGCCAAGGCCGGCTTGTCCACCTTTTTGGAAGGCCTGCGCAATCGCCTGCACCCCCACGGTGTGCAGGTCATCACCATCAAGCCGGGGCAGGTGCTCACGCCCATGACCGAGGGCATCGTCAATCCCAAAAGCCCCTTGGTCGCCAAGCCCGAACGTGTGGGCCGCGACATCGTGCGGGCGATTCAGGCTCGCCGCAACTGCATCTATACGCCGTGGATCTATCGCATCGTGATGAGCGTGATCTGGGCGATTCCCGAGATGCTGTTCAAGCGGCTCAAGCTCTAGTTTGCGGCCTTTTCGCCCCAAAGACAGCGCGCCGCGGGTCGGGTAGCATCGGGACCATACAATCCACCGTGCCGGCCCCCCGCCTGGCCATTGTCTTGGCTGAAAGTCCGCCCGATTCATGTTTGATGTCGATCAAGGGATCCTGATCGCCGGCATCCTGTTGCTGCTAGGCGTGGCGTCGAGCAAGTTCTCGGCCCGCCTGGGAGTGCCGGTGCTGTTTTTGTTCTTGCTGGTCGGCATGTTGGCCGGCAGCGAGGGCGTGGGCGGTTTGGCCTTTGAAGACTATTCGTTGGCCCACACCGTGGGCACGCTGGCCCTGGTGGTCATTCTGTTTGATGGCGGCCTGCGGACCTCGATGACCGTGGTGCGGCGGGCCTGGAAGCCCGCCTTGGTGCTAGCCACCGTGGGGGTGATTGTCACCGCCGTGCTCACGGGCCTGGCGGCGGTCTGGATTTGCAACTTCACGCTGCTGCAAGGCTTACTGCTGGGGGCGATTGTCGGCTCGACCGATGCCTCGGCCGTGTTCGGCGTGCTGCGATCCGGTGGCGTCAGTCTCGACGCACGCCTGAGCGCCACCCTGGAGATCGAGAGCGGCTCCAACGACCCGATGGCCATCTTCCTGACCGTCGGACTGCTCGAGATTCTGCTGGGCAACATCTCGCTCGGTGTGGGACTGCTGGGCCTGCTGGCAACCCAGATGGTGGTGGGCGGGCTGGCCGGCTGTGCGGTCGGAGCCTTGGGCGTACGGCTCATCAACGGCATCAACCTTTCGGCGGCCGGTCTGTACCCGGTGTTGGCCGCCGCGACCGCCCTGCTGGCTTTTGGTCTGGCCGCGGTTCTCGGCGGGAGCGGCTTTCTGGCGGTGTATCTGGCCGGCATCTGGATGGGCAATAGCCGGCTGGTGTTTCAGCGGGGCATTCTGCTGGTCCACGACGCTGCGGCCTGGGTGGCCCAGATCGTGATGTTCATCGTGCTGGGCCTGCTGATCTTTCCCAGCCATCTGGTGGATGTGGCCTGGCAGGGGCTGGCCGTCGCGGCGGTGCTGACGTTCGTCGCCCGCCCCCTGGCGGTGTGGCTGTGTCTGGCACGATCCAGCTTCCGCTGGCGCGAGCGGACCTTGATTGGTTGGGTCGGGCTCAAAGGGGCCGTGCCCATCACCCTGGCCACCTTCCCCTTGCTGGCGGGCATCGAGGCCGCCGAGGAGATGTTCAATCTGGTGTTCTTCGTGGTCCTGGTCTCGGCCCTGGTGCAAGGCTGGTCCCTGCCAT
>JBJHDE010000249.1:0-7687 GCA_050486385.1 Planctomycetales bacterium
CTGGCACAGCAGACCGATTGTTTTACGGTCGTCCGCGGGTTGAGCCACACGCTCGCCGCGCACGAACTGGGTACCAAGTACATGAACACCGGCAACCGGCCGATCCCCTCGTTGCAGTTTCCGCACTATGGGGCCGTGGCCAGTCACGAATTGTCCGGCGACCCCGACCTGCCCAAGTTTGTGGCGATCCCCAATACCCCGGTCAGTACCGGTTACCTGGGGCTTCGCTACGGCCCCCTGGCCACCGGAAACGCGCCGCGACCCGGTCAGCCTTACTCGGTCCGGGGCGTGGCCCTCCGCCAGGGGCTGGAGGTCGAGCAAGTTCACAATCGCCAGCGATTGCTCCGCGATCTGGATCGCACCTTCGCCGAAATCGAAACGAGCGATCAACTGCTGCAGGGCATGAACGAATTTTCCGATCAAGCCTACGGCATGCTCACCAGCCGCAAGACCCGCGAGGCCTTTGACACCTCGCGCGAACCGGCCAGCACTGTCGAGCGATTCGGCGATTCAGGCTTTGGCATGAGTTGCCTGTTGGCCACGCGTTTGGTGGCCAATGGCGTGCGATTCGTGAGCATCAATCACGGTGGCTGGGACATGCACGTCGACATCTACCCACGCCTCCGCCAGCGGCTACCCGAACTCGACACCGGGCTGGCGGCCCTGTTTGAAACGCTCCGCGATCGCGGCTTGCTTGAAACGACCGCCGTGTTTGTGACCGGCGAGTTCGGCCGCACCCCCAAGATCAACGCCCGGGCCGGCCGCGACCACTGGCCCCGGGCGATGACCTGCCTGCTGGGTGGAGGCGGCTTCCGTGGTGGCCAGGCGATTGGTTCCAGCGACGACAAGGGGCAAGGGCCGGCCAGCGGGGGTTACTCGCCCGACGACATTGCCGCCAGCTTCTATCACGCCTTGGGCATCAATCCTCACCAGGAATTCGAGACCGAGACCGGGCGCCCCGTGATGATCGTCCGCGACGGTCGGGTGATTCCCGAGTTGTTTGCCTGAACCTCGCGAGCCGCTCTGACACCTTGCGATGCGTTGTCGTGACCGACATGTTCCGTTCTTCCCGATTCTGAGGTGAATCCCATGCGAACCTGGATGACACTTTGTGCGTTGCTGTTGGCCCCCAGTCTGTTGTGGGCCCAGGAGGAGCGACCCGAGCCGCGTGGCGGTCAGGGGCTGCCGGCCCTGCGATTTTTGAATGACCTGGAGCTGACCCAGGAGCAGAAGCAGCAGGTCAACCGCCTGCGACGCGAACTGGCCCCGCAGATCCGCGAGGTCGCCGGTCAGGTTAAGGCGGCCATCCCCGAATCCGCCCGCAAGGCCGCCGCCGATGCGGTTGCCAAGGCCAAGGCCGAAGGCAAGCGGCCCCGCGAAATCGCCCAGATTCGCGAACAGGCCCTGGGTCTGACCGACGAGCAGAAGGCTCAAATGGCCGCCCTGCAAGAGAAGCAGCAGGAGCTGAACACCAAGCTGAAGCAGCAGGTCATGGACATCCTGACCGACGAGCAGAAGGCCCAACTCAAGCCCGCCAATCGGCCCGAGCGAACTGAAAAGCCCGAGACCCGCTGATCGCTCGGCCTTTGCCCTTGACCGAACTCCCCCCCTGCCGCGCCGGTCACACGGCGCGGCAGTCGCGTTTCGACCCCGTGAACCTTCGGCACCGAAAAGCGTCTCTTGATGAAGGCGGCCTCGCCGGCTAGATTAACTCAGCCGGCGGCACTCCCGCCGCAAGGAGGGTAAGCGAACGGCTAGCAGGCTGACTCGAAATCAGTTGCCCCGCAAGGGGTTGTGGGTTCGAATCCCATGCCCTCCGCTAAGTTCTTTTTCTTCAACGGGTTGCGACTCTGCAACCATCGCCAGACCGTCACCACCGCCGGCGTTAACGCCTCCGGACTGGCGACGTATCCTTCCCTGGTCGGCAAGCACCGCCACAGGACCACATTGGGGGTATCTCCCCGCCGACCGGTCACGAGTTCAGTCGAATCGCTTGATCCCCTCGGTTTTGCCCTTCGCGCGTGGGTCGTGGTGGCGGCCTGTTCCCGAACTTCTCTCCCACCCAAAGTGTCCGCAGGGCCAGACGTGCGGCATTTCTTGACAGGGGATTCTGGAGCCTATCTAATTGGGGGAAGGCACCAGGGTGACACGCTGGCCTTCCTCAGCGATGTTCAAACCACACGCGTGTCCGCCCCTATCACGGATCAAGCGGGCCGTGGCGCCCGGGGTTCCGTGAGTTTCGAGAGTGATAAGTCCGAATCACGAGTATCTGCGATGCGGAAGGGTTCTGGATCGACAGTGGTTCGGAGGGCGCTGAGCGTTGGCTCAAACAACAGCGAGTCCGGTCGCTTGGCCCTCGTCGGTCACTCCCGCCAAAACAGGAGTTCAGGTGGAGAAATGGACATTGACAGGGACACGATTCGCGGTCTTGGACCGGCGGAGAAACTGCGGCTTGTTGAACAAATCTGGGATGAGCTGGCGGCCGAAGACACGCCTCTTCCGTTGCCCGATTGGGCGGTGACCGAGGCGACCCGGCGGCGAGACGAGATGTTGGCCGATCCCAGTCTCGGGTTGACACACGAGGAGGTTTGGAAGCGACTTGACGATGTGTGATGAGGCTACTGCACACCGAATTGCTCCATCAAGATTTGCCGGTTTCAGATTGAGGATCAATTGGGGGTCAACTTGCGGTCCCGTAAACCCTGGGGCCAGACCTGGCCACACAACCTGGCGCTCCCTTGGCTGCGTGGGTCGATGCGAGGTCGGCAACCTGAACTGAAACGGCGAACGTGAACAACCCAATTCACTCGCGGCGGAACCGGCCGGCTTGCTTCGCTTGTCAAGGTCAACTCCCAGACACGTTACCCTGATCCTTGGGCGACAACTTCCCATGAACTTCGTATTGCAGATCGCGGTATTGAGCTTGATAGCCTTTGGGATGATTGCTGTGTTCGTGATGGTACCACGCACGCTGCTGTCACGGGCAACGGCGGCGGGTCACTTGCAACCCAAGTTTTCCATCAAGGCCCAGGGTTGCTCCTTGCTTTTTTGTATGTTTTTTGTGCCGGGATTCCTGTTTTGGATTTTTCCCGGTATGTACCAACAAGATCAAATCAATACAATCGTTGTCACCATTTCGGTGCTGTCGGTCGTTTGGCTCATGCTGCTCACCCTACACCTACGAAGGAACCAAGGGTCTGAGCGACCGTGATCAGCGGAGGAGCTAGCGGTTCTCGGACTGTCGGTGTCCGTCGTTGCCGAGAACATGATCACCCGCCCCCTCGACGGCACCCCGTTTGCCTTGTTCCCCGAAATCGTTTCCAGTCCGATCTCCCGGAAACCAGGCATGCCGCGTTTCTTAGCGCTTCCTGGACAACCTACGAATAAGCCAAGAGGCACTGGGAAACTGGGGACGGCGAACAGGTTGGTTGTCCTGATTCCGGCAGTCCATGCCGAATCGTTCGTGTGACTCGGGGTGGTGAGTTCAGCGGGCCCTGACAACGCGGGTCAAGCCGTCTGATTTCCGCACTGATCAAAGACTTACGCAGGGATCAGTCGCAGGCGGTTTCGGCGGGCGAGCCATTTGGGGCAGGCACAGGGATGATGCCGAAGGCGCCTCCCTCGGCGACAACCCCACTTCAAGTGACTTGGCCGCAGCGATATTCGAACCATACGGCTCCGACCCGTGTCCTGGATCAAGCGGGCGGTGGCGGCCGGGGTTCCGTGGATTTAGCGAGCGTTTTGAGTTGGAATAATGTGAGTGGACTTGAGGATCGCGACTCATGACACGAGTCAAGATTTGCTGTATCAGTTCAGTCGGGGAGGCTCGCCTTGCTGTCCAGGAGGGAGCCTCCGCCCTGGGGCTTGTCTCGGAAATGCCTAGCGGCCCAGGCGTGATTCCGGAGGATTTGATCGCGGAGATTGCTGCCACGGTGCCGCCACCCGTCGGCACGTTTCTCCTGACCAGCCGAACCCAGCCCGCCGAGATCATCGCTCAGCAGAAACGCTGCGGTGTCAATACCATTCAGTTATGCGACCGCCTGGCACCCGGCGCGCACGAAGTGCTGCGTGAGTCCCTGCCTGGGGTGTCGCTCGTGCAGGTTGTACACGTCAATGACGAGTCTTCGGTGGGCGAAGCATTGAAGGTCGCTGGCGTGGTCGACGCGATCCTGTTGGACTCGGGCAATCCATCCCTGCCGATCAAGGAACTTGGAGGCACGGGGCGAACCCATGATTGGTCGCTGAGCAGACGGATCGTTCAGCATGTGGATGTGCCGGTGTTCCTAGCCGGGGGTCTGCATGCAGGAAACGTCAACGAAGCCATCCGTTCGGTCGGCCCGTTCGGTGTCGACCTCTGCACGGGTGTTCGGACCGAGGGGTTGCTCGATCCAGCGAGGCTCCGCGTCTTTATGGGGGCTGTTCGAAGCGCCGCCCAACAAGTGGCGGATGCCGACGCTCACTCGCGCGGCTGAGCTTGCCGTTCGACCACGGAGGCCAGGGTGTTGCACTACCCAAAGATCCCCGGTAGCCGCAACGCCCCCGATGGCCGCTGCGTGGCCTTCGAGAAGTACGACGGAACCAACCTCCACTGGGACTGGGACCGCGACTTCGGCTGGCATGCCTTCGGCACCCGCCGCGACGAGTTCAACCTGACGCCCGCGGGCGTGGAGCAATTCGCCCAACGCCATGGGCACTTGCGGCAGTGCGTGGAGGTGTTTTGGGACACGCTGGCCGTCGAGTTGGAGCGGGTGTTCGTCGAGCATCCGGACTATGTCGGGTTCTCCAGCTTCAAGGCGTTCACCGAGTTCTTGGGACCGAACTCGTTCGCCGGACTGCACCGAGACGACGATCCCAAGGAGCTTCGCCTGTTTGACGTCTTAGCCGAGCCATTCGGCATGATCGGGCCGCGGCAGTTCGTCGCCGATTTCGGTCATCTTCGGATCGCACGGGTGGTGTACCAGGGCAAACTGACCGGCCAGTTCGCCGAGGATGTGCGAGTCGGCAAGTACCGCGTCGCCGAGGGCGTGGTCTGCAAGGGCGGCCGGGGCGGGTCGGACGTGTGGATGGTCAAGATCAAGACCGACGCCTATCTAGAACGGCTCAAGCAGGCGTTCGCGGAAGGGTGGGAGCAGTATTGGGAGTAGGGGCTCGCGACTCGAAGCGGGTCGAGGCGTCGGCCAGTGAGCTGGCCTCGGGGCGGAAGGCGTTTTTCCGCAACGGTTCGAGTCCCGTTCCTGCGCACCGCCGCGAACGATACTCGTGCCAGCAGTGCCTTTCGAAGAGTTGTGCGCGGAGCGGCCGAAGGCAACACACTCCAAATGCTGGTTTTTTTGGTTCACACGGAGGCGCGGAGACGCGGAGGACGAGGGCGCGGACCTGTGGATGATTCAGTCCAGGCTCGTTTCGATCGTTGCAAAACGTGTTGATTCCCGTGCAACACTACGACGTCTTTTTTGTGCCCGCAGTGACGTGCCCGATCCTTTGTAGGAAGCAGGCAACTGATCAGAAGCTCGGGTCCTGGCTGACTACCCTGCGGGAATTGGGCCACTCGCCGTTTCCGGCTCTGTTGCTTCGGGGTCTCCGCGCCTCCGCAGAGGCGCCCCCCCGGAAAGCCTACAACCAGCCCCGGTCGGTTGCAACGTCTGATGGGGCACACCGCGGAACCCCTGGCCGCGAGGCCGGCCACAAGCTGCATCCTAGCCCGGTACCATTTTCTTCGTCAAACGTCGACGCGCGGCAGTTGCTCCACCATACTTCACGGGGCGTTTGAAGAAGCCCAAGGCGTCCACCGATTCCCACTTAGCGCGATTCCAGAAACAGGGAGCACCATGCGGCTGGGCGACGATCTCAAGAGCGAATGGATGCTGTTGCTGAAGGTGGGGCTGTTTGTGTGCCTGCTGGTCCTTGGCGGATGGCTGAACCTGTTGGCCCAGGACCTCGGCTTGCGGGCGGTGTCGCTGGTGATTGTCATTTGGTCGGCGGCGCGACTGTACTACTTCTTGTTCTATGTAATCGAAAAATACATCGACCCCGATTTTCGTTTTTCCAGCGTGTTCTCGGCAGTGCTGTATCTGGTCCGGCGGTGGCGCGCGGCTTCGCCCCGTCGCAACGCCCGAGATGCCGATGGCAACTGTTGAGGGCCTCGGCGTTGGGCCAGGCCCAGGCACTCGGGCGGCTGCGGCGGAGTGCCGCTCTTGCTGGGGGCGGGCGCCGGGCCTAGCATCTGAGAAGGCACACGGCTTTTCAGATACTGGCACGCAATGGATACCACACTTGGCAAGGTCCTGATCTCTGGTGGCTCGGGGTTTCTTGGGGTGAACCTGGCGCAAGCGCTGGGCGAATTGAAGTACGAGGCCGTGATCCTGTCGCGCTCGCCCCCGCGGCGGCAGGGGCCGTGGCGCTGGGTCGCCTGGGACGGCCACACGTTGGGCGCATGGGTCGACGAGCTGAACGGTGCTCAGGCGATTGTGAATCTTGCCGGCCGCAGTGTCGATTGTCGCAAGACGCCCGCCAACTGCGACGAGATTCTTCGTTCGCGGGTGACCAGCACGCGACTGCTGGGTCGGGCGGTGCGGCAGGTGGCCACGCCGCCGCCGGTTTGGGTGCAGATGTCCAGCGCTCACGGGTATGGTGACCCGGCCGAGTTTGTGTGTACCGAGGATGCGACCTTCGGTTACGGATTGGCGCCCTTCGTGGTCCGTGCCTGGGAAGACGCATTCGGCGAGGCGGTGCTGCCCAACATGCGGAGTGTCGTGCTGAGGACGAGCTTCGTGTTGGGTCGCCACGGCGGCGCCTTGCAACGCTTGGGCTGGCTGACCCGTTGGGGGCTGGGTGGCACCATCGGCCACGGCCGGCAGGGCATGAGTTGGCTGCACGAAGCCGATATGAACCGCATCCTGCTGCGGGCGATTGCCGACGACACGATGAGCGGCGTGTATATCGCGACCGCTCCTATGCCGGTATCCAACGCCGAGTTTATGCGGGCGCTGCGGCGAGCGCTGCGGGTGCCAATCGGTCTGCCCGCGGCGGCCTGGATGATTCACCTGGGGGCCTACTGGGTGTTGAACACCGATCCCGAACTCGCGTTGTATGGCCGATACTGCGTGCCCGAGCGGCTATTGAACGAGGGCTTCGCGTTCGAGCACGCGACGCTGGATTCGGCTTTGCAGGCGATTTATCAGCCGCGTTCTTAGCGGAAGGCCCGATGGGAGATTCACTCGAGGTGGAGCTGCTGCAACTCGTCGACCAGCCGGTCGAGGTGCCATTCCCGCAGGCAGGGCTCGCCTTCGATGAGCGCCATGAGCCGTGTGGCGTCTGGAGCGAATTCCAGGCGACGCACGGCCCCATTGAGGTCGCCCAAACCCAACCACCATACCAACTTGCCGCTGGCCTCCCGCCGCCACAGTGCGATGTTTCCCTCGCGGGTGCCGATGGCCAGCCAGGTGTTGTCGGCAGACAGGGCCAGGGCATCGATCGGGTCTTGCATTTGGGTGAGATCACTCACCGTGTAAGGCACGGGGTTGCGGCTGGCGGGATCGTATTGCAAGTGTCGAACCAGGCCCGACTCGTCGCCGACCATCAAAAAGCGATCGTCGTTGCTCATGACAATGGAGCTGACGGGCTGACCGGCAACTCCGAGGGCAGCCAGATAGTTGCCAGTGTGCCGGTCGATCACTTGGACCCGGCC
>JBJHDE010000250.1:0-7681 GCA_050486385.1 Planctomycetales bacterium
ATTCCGGGCAGGCGTAAGATGGTCATCAAGCACTTTCTCAAATGGGTCAAGGATGCAAGGGCGAGCGAACGGGCGGCGGCGGCGAATGCGCTGGCGCGAGCCTATCTCGACTGTGATCTGACATTCGAGGATCGCTGCGAGGCGGAGGCGGCTCTCACGTTGCTGTTGGACGATCCTTCAGAGAAAGTGCGCCTCGCCATGGCCGAGCCGTTCTCGCTCAGCCCCATGGCGCCCATCCAGGTCGTCGCCGCCCTGGCTGCCGACCAGAGCCACCACGCAGGCTTTCAACCGGGGCCGCTCCCTGCGAATGGCCCCGGTCGGCCAGGGCTGGCGCGGGTCGGCACCTTGCCGATGCAGGAGGACCCGCCCTCCCGGCTGATCGAGCGAAATTGCCTCCAGCCGACCATCGTCATTGAAGTCGCCCAGTTCGTTGCCCTCGACCTCGCGAGGCCGCTGGGTGATCTCGTGGATCGTGTGCCGCGCCCACGTCCAGGGGGCGTCGCCCTGCTCGAACCAATAGGTCGTGCCCCCCTTGCCGCTGGACGCCAGCAGATCCAGCCGGCCATTGCCGTTGATGTCGCCCAGGGCAATGCCATCGCAATCGCCGCACGGCAGGCCCAGGCTGCGGGCGATGACCACCCGGCCCGGTTCGTCGGCCCCCATGGCGTGGCTTCCGCCTTCCATCATCCACCCGACAACCGCCAGCACGGCCGTCGCCACCGTGCGCCCCGCATCCCAGTGTGTCATGTCGAAAAGCCCTGGATCCAAGATCAACGGAACCGCCCCCGCGGAGCGGTCTGACAGCTCGACGCCCACCGGTTACGGGTTGAGTTGCTCGTGGGTCAGCTTGCGGAACCCCGTGGGCTGATCCGCCGGGCCTTCGAGGGCCAGGCCACTGGCACCGGCGTGCTCGTCGGCGACCTCTTCCATCTCGCGAATCGAGTCGAACCAGCCAATCGCGTAGGCCGCGCCAAACTTTTGCCCCTTCTTGATGGCCCGGCCGCCGATCTCCTGAATCATGCACACGTAGTTGCCCGTGCGCTGATGGCACCAGGCCTCGTACACGTCGGCCGGGCGAAGCGTGATGCCCGCCAACCACGGACCGGCCTCGCCCCGGTGGCGCACCTGGTAGGCCCGAATCATGTGCTTGGGAATCTGGGCGTCGTCCCGCTGGTAGAGGAATTTTTCGTCGGGCGGAAAGTTGATGAAGAAGTCGGTACTGGGCAGGTAGGCCGACTCGTAGCTCAGGTAAACATGTTCGAATGCGCTGCCGTCCAGGTGGCGGATGTGGCCGGGGAGATCCTGACGGAAGATCAACGCCGGGCAGTCATTGGCCGAGGTAATCGCATCGGCCCCCAGGTAGTATCGCTGACCATCCACGAAGATCAGCCACTGCTCCCAGCGGCTGCCCGCCTGATAGTCGCCGTAGCCCTGGGTGAAGGTGAAACCCAGCTTGACGGCCACAAAGTTGGGCCCGCTGACCACCTCGGGCTCCAGCTCTTTGGCTTGCGTGCAAATCTGGGGGCCCTCGACATACCGCTTGGCCAAATTGCCGTGGACCTCGTTGTCGGGCCCAAACTGGTACTGCTGCTCGTCGATCGGATCGCCCGGACCGCCGGGTTCCAGCAAGAAGTCGGCAATCTGCGTCCCAAAGCCCAGTTCGATGGCCCCAGTCAGCTTGTCGACCAGGCTCCCGGCGGCCACGCCCGAGACGTACCCCTTGGTCTTAATGCGGGCGATGAGTCGGTTGGTTTCGATGGCGATGACGTCGCCAAGGCGTTCCCATTGGGCCATGAGTGCGGGGTTCCTGCGGAACGAAGCCAGGCGGGAGGACGCCGGTCCACTCGCCTGGTGGGGGTGGTTCGGGATGACGCAAGGGCCGGCTTTCGGCCGCTGGCTCCGAGTGTAGTCAACCGCTCGGGTGGGAAAAAGCCGTCGCACCTGCTTTCGCCCGTTGACCCCGGGGAGGGCTCAAGCTGGAATGGTCGGCTTGCCTGCTCCCGAGCGATGGGTCGTGGCGATTTTCTTGCGAGAAGATTGCGTCGGTTGGCGCGGTTTCGGCCGCGGCTTGCCCTGGACGATGCGCTCAGGACCCCGAAGCTTGGCTCCCGACGCCCTCCTGACACCGACACGGTGCCCATGTCCGCAACGCACCATAGTGCCGATAGCCGCCCGGTTGGCTACGCGATTGCCGCGCTGGTCCTTTTGTATTTGGTCGCTCTGTACGGTGGCTGGCCCCAGGCGGGAACCCAGAAGCTTCTGGACAGCCACCACGACGATCATCACCATCCCGAGGACGTCGACCACGACGCGCCCCATCCGGAGCATCCCGAAGACGAGGATGTCCCCGAGGTCCCGCGGCTCGATCCCCTGGACGAGGCCGATCGCCCCGCCCCGACCGACCCGGGCATCACCAAGCCGATTCCCCCGCCGTTTTGGGTGGCAATTCCCTTTGTGTTGTTGCTGCTGTCGATTGCGGTGTTCCCGTTGCTCCGGGCCACCGAAACCTGGTGGGAGAGCAATCTCCATCGCTTCTATGTCGCCGGTGGCCTGGCCTGCGTGACGCTGTCGTATTACCTGTTCTTCCACGATCAGCCCGTCGAGGATCACTGGCTGACCCACGACCTGGTCGGCCCGGCCGAGGTGGGGCCCAACTGGGACATGTTCTTGACGCTGGTCGGAAATGCCATCCCGGCCGAGTACATCCCGTTCATGGTGCTGCTGTTCAGCCTGTACGTCGTCTGCGGCGGAATCCGCATCGCGGGCAATCTGCGGCCCACCTCGGGCGTGAATACCGCAATCATGGGCGTGGGGGCCTTGCTGGCCAGTTTCATTGGCACCACCGGTGCGGCGATGCTGCTGATTCGCCTGCTGCTGGACGTCAACCGGCATCGCACCTATCAGCGGACCACCGTGTGCTTCTTTATCTTCACGGTCTGCAATTGCGGGGGGTTGCTGCTGCCGATTGGCGATCCGCCGCTGTTTTTGGGTTACCTGCGGGGCGTGCCCTTTTTGTGGACGATGAACCTGCTGCCAGCGTGGCTGTTTGTCAATTGCTCGCTGCTATTGATTTATTATCTGTGGGACCGCAACCTTTCGTGGCCCAAAGAGAAGCACCCCGAAGTGATTCACGATTCGGGTAAGCCCCACCGGTTGGAGTTCTCGGGCCTGTGGAATTACAACGCCTGGCTGCTGTTGGGCATCGTGCTGTGCGTGGCCCTGCTGGATCCCAACAAGGCCGTGCCCGGCACCGATTGGCACCCGCCGGTGTTCATGCGGGAAGTCACCCAGTTGTTCATTGTGCTGTTGAGCCTGATCAGTACGCCGCGCGGTGTCCGCGAGGCCAACAGTTTTAACTACCACGCCATTCTGGAAGTGGCGGCCCTGTTCATTGGCATCTTTTTCTGCATGCAGCCGGCCTTGCAGATTATCGACTTCTACGGCCAGGACCTGCCCGAGATTCTCAAGTCGCGAACCGGCTTCTTCTGGGTCACCGGCTTGTTAAGTAGCGTGCTGGACAACGCCCCGACTTACGTGGTGTTCTTCAACACCGCGGCCGCCTTGGCGCACCACAACCCCGACGTGGTCACGGTGGCCAACACTGGCGTGCCCGAATCGCTGTTGGCAGCCATCAGTTTGGGCTCGGTGTTTATGGGGGCCATGACCTATATCGGTAATGGACCCAACTTCATGGTCAAGGCCATCGCCGAAGCCGGCGGCGTGCAGATGCCCAGCTTTTTGGGCTACATGCTCATCAGCAGCCTGGTGCTGGTGCCCCTGTTAGCCCTGATGAATTTCCTGCTGCGGCACTTCGATATCTGGTCAATCCCACTGTTCTAGCCGCTCGACTGGCGAGTCGTGTCGGCTGGTTGATCGTGTTGATCGTGTCGACGTGTTGATCGTGTCGACGTGTTGATCGTGTCGACGTGTTGATCGTGTCGACAACAGCCCCCCGGGTAGCAAGCTCGCCCGGGGGCCAGGTGACAAGCGTCTCCACCTATCTTTGGGGCAAGCCGCCGCGCCACACAAGTGCCCAGGGCGGGAGTCGAACCCGCACGGCCGTTACCGGCCGGGGGATTTTAAGTCCAGAGGAGACTTCGGATTAGACTTCCGACACCCTCCGAATTGCCGCGTTTTTGTGACATTCAGACCGCCGCCGGATGCCCACAGGGGCAATACTTGGCCGCGGCCAGCTAACAGTTTCGGTAACACTGCGTGGTTGAGTCCGGCAAGCATAGCTGAGAAGTGGTTCTTCCGCGAGTTTGGTGAATGGGGGTGTGCCAAGGGCCAGTGAACGGAAAGCTGTGCCCGTCAATCCGCGCGGAGCACTCGCGCCCGCAGGATAGCCATCCCGGCGCGCCCCGCACATTTGGCGTTTGATCGCCTTCGATAGATTACGGACGCCCGCATAAGTTCTCAACGAGTGCGACCAGTGGGAAGCCCGGTCTAAACGGCGTAGAACGCCGGCCGGGGTTCCGAAGCCGGGGCCCGCTGAAGGTAGTTCGCCGCTGCCGCGTCGTAGTCGTAGTCCCGCCGGTACAAGCCCTGTTGCGGCAGCAAGCTGTCCAGCAGATCAGCGATGTGGCGGACCTCGACCTGTGCCCAAGGAAACGGCTCGCTAGGGCGGTCCTCCTGCCAAGCGGCCTGCAATGTCTCCTGAAAAGCCCTCCAGAGCGCGGTTGCCATAGGCGATCAACACCCGCTCGTCGGGCTGGTTGCGGTGCGGCCGTCCGGTCGCGAAGTCCGGCCGCGGCAAAGGCCTGGTCCTCGGTCGTTCGATTCATTGGTATAAGCTGGCTATTGCATTTGACGTGCTTCGGGGTGAAGGTCTCGGCGGAGAAAGAACCTTGATGGTTGATGTGTAGCGTGCGAGATTAAACCCGTAAGTAGAGTCTTTCGCATGTCGTAAGGTCGACATGCGTTTCGCGTTAGTCGCGGTATGGGCACCGCATCTCAAGTTCACTCGACGTGCTGGCAACTGCAATCATCGACTTGCCCACGCTACTGCCGTTGCGCGTGGGCGGCTGGGACTACGACAAACAGGCCTGAGACGCTGGTAGAGCCCGGAGAAGCTTCTCAACACGATTTTTGCCGCTATGGGCTGGTCGATGCTCCGTCGAGTATCCTCTTCCAGACGGGAGGTACGTTCCTACAACATTAGAACGAGCTTTGAACAACCACAAACAGGGTCTTCACGTGACGGTAGGGATGATGACATGACCCACTACGCTCGGACAACGGACAAGGGGCCATCGGACTGGCAAATTCTGCCAGTTCATCTTCATGGGGTCGCGGCGCTAGCAGAGTGCCTTGCCCGGAAAGCCCTCCCAAACGACACAGGTCTCGCCGAGGCGGCTCGGGTTGCCGGGCTTCTACACGACCTGGGCAAATACAACTCCGACTGGCAAGCTGGTCTGCTTGCCCGGCGTCCCAGGCTTCCGCCACACTCAATCCACGGTGCGGCCTTCGCCCTCGGCGGATTTGAGCATCTACCGATCGCTGTCGCGGTTGCTGGGCATCATGCGGGCCTGCATGACGCGGGCCATCTCGCAAGTATTTTGACCGATCACTGGCGCGACCACGGGGCACTCGTTTCCGCGATGGTACGGCAGGCCACTCACGATATCCTCGACTGGCCAGATAGGCCACCAGTTTGGGAACAGCCTTTACCCGATGACCACGACAGCCTCCGACGACTGGAATACTGGTGTCGATTCCTGTTCTCGGTGCTTGTGGATGCTGATCGCCTCGACTCGGAGCGGTTCGTCACCGGTCGGGAACGGTCGTCGGTCGCGCTGGAACCCGCCCGGCTACTGGAGCGGATCGATGCAGCTCGTGCCGAACGAGCGCGCGGTCGGGAGGCCGAGCTTATTGTCGCTCTCCGCAATCGGGCCTTTGCCCGATGCATGGCTTCCGGTGCGGAAGCGGATCAGGGGTTCTTTGAGCTAACCCTCCCGACCGGAGGCGGCAAGACCTACGCGGCGATGGCCTTTGCTCTGGCTCATGCCCGTCGGCACGGACTCAGGCGGGTCTTCGTCGTGGTTCCGTACACCTCGATCATTGAGCAGAACGCCCGTGAGTATCGCAGCGTCCTCGGAAGCGATCAGGTCGTCGAGCACCACAGCGCGGCCGAGTACGGGGCGAATGCCAGAACCGGGGAGCGTCCTGAACGGGCCCCGGAAGAACTGGCCAACGAGAATTGGGACGCCCCGGTCGTCGTGACGACCAACGTCCAGTTCCTTGAGACGCTTCTGGCTGCTTCGCCGCGACGCTGCCGCCGCCTGCACAACGTCGCCCGCAGTGTGGTCATCTTCGACGAAGCCCAGGCTTTGCCCTCGCACCTGCTCAACCCGCTCCTGGCCGTATTTCGACATCTGGTCGATGGCTACGGCGTCAGCATTGTGCTCTCGACGGCGACCCAGCCGGCATTCCGCCAGGGATACGGCCTGAGCCAGGGCCTCCGACCGGGAGAACTCAGGCCGATCATGCCGGAGCCGCTACGAAACGAGATGTTCTCGTCGCTCCGCAGGGTCCGCTACCGAATCGAGATCGACAAGCCAAAGGACTGGCCAGAGCTGGCCGATGAGATGCTCTCTGACAAAAGAGCCCTGTGTGTGCTCAACACCCGGCGCCATGCTGCGAAACTCTGGAGAGAACTGCAACTCAAGGTCAGGGAACGTTTTGGAGAAACAATGGCATCGGCAGTTCGACACCTTTCATCGGCGATGTGCCCTCAGCACCGGCTCGATTGCCTGGGCCGTTCCGAACGCCCGCGCGAGGGCACTGTCCGGCATTCGTTGATGAACGGTCGGCCGTGCTGGCTGGTCAGCACCCAGGTCGTTGAGGCCGGGGTTGACCTGGATTTTCCACGGGCCTTGCGGGCGCTCGGCCCCCTCGACTCGATCGTTCAAGTCGCGGGCCGATGCAACCGGGAAGGTCGACAGAGGTTTGGAGAGGTCTTGGTCTTCCAGCCAACCGAGGCAGGCGGCCCCCAAGGAGTGTATGAGACTGCGACCGTCCTGGCTGCCGAGACGCTGGGCGAGGCCACCGAGGAAGATCTGGCGGTCAATTCCGCCCTCTTCGCAGACTACTTTCAACGGCTCTACGCTCGCTGTGACACCGACCGCTCGGATGATCGGCCACCCATTCATGAGGATCGTGCTGCCCTCAATTACCGCAGTGTCGCGGAACGAGCCCGGGTGATTCAAGACGACAACCGCTCGGTTGTCGTGCCGTACGGTCAGGCGGATCGGCTCGTCCGTGCGATTCGGCGGCACCGCTCGTATGACCACGCGACCCGCCGTCGCCTCCAGCGGTTTGTCGTCGGTGTGCGGGATCGGGAGTTCCAAACACTTCGAGACCAAGGCCGTGTTGAACCGCTTCTCGGCGAGGACGGCCCTTGGGTTTTGCTCGGGGGGTACGATCCAGATCTCGGCCTCCTGGTGGACGATACCCCGGCGGCAGAATCCTGGATTGGGTAAAAGGTGTGACTGGCCAGCAGAGGCGCAAACCAGCCAGTCACAAGAAGAAACGTCATCCAGTTTCAACCCGGCCCACTCTGAAGAGCGGGCGCTATTTGACAGAGATCCTCACAAAGTGTAAACTCACACGCCTGGATAACGTTAGTAGTGAGTCTAGCGATGTCATGATCTATTGGTGGGTGCGTTTCCCTCCGGTGAGG
>JBJHDE010000251.1:0-7665 GCA_050486385.1 Planctomycetales bacterium
GGCGTGAAGCTCGGGGGATCGTTGACGGGAAGGACCGTAATGGTGAAGGTCTGCGGATCGCTGGTGTCGATACCACCGTTGGCGGTGCCGCCATCGTCCTGGACAATAACCTCAATCTGGGCGATTCCAAAGGCATCCGTCGCCAGACTAAAGGTCAGGGTGCCATCGTTATCAACCAACGGGGGATCATTAAAAAGTTCCGCACCCGAAAGAATCGTCACCGTGTATCCGAGCACCTGTTGGTGCTGCTCATCCGGCGAGCCCGGATCAAAGGTCGCCCAGTCAGCGATCGAATGAGGCCCACTGTCCTCCAAGACCTCGACATCCGAGGCCGAGAAGGTCGGTTGAGCGTTCGGCTGCGAGATGACCGTCACCAGCAGCGGCAATGACGTGCTGGCCGTGTCGCCATTGGCCGTTTCGGTCGCAATCGCCGTTACCGTCAAGAGCACATCGCCCGTGTGGCCTACTGGCAAGTGGAATTGCAGGTTCGGGAGGTCCTGAGGTTCGAGGATCCAGATGCCAGCCGATTCGCTACCGGCGGAGAGTTGCCCGCCGGCTGGCACACCGGCAATGTGGACCGCGAGGGTCTCCGAGCCCGAGGTGTCTACCAAGCTGACCGAGATATCCAGGGCAATCGGGCTACCCGGCTGGCCCGTGGCTGGCTCGACCGACAGGCTGGGCGGATTGGCAACTGGGGTGAGCGTGATGCTGAAAACATGAATGGGCGAAACATCCACGCCGCCGTTGTCGGTGCCGCCGCTGTCCCGAGCACGGACTTCAACCCAAGCTTCCCCGGATGCGAAGGCCGCCGTGTGGAAGCTAAGAAAACCCTCCTCGTCGATCGTCGGCAGCGTATCGAACAGTTCGGGATGCGAGACCCCAAGTACCTCGAACCAGACATCCTGGTCGGCCTCGTTGGCCGGACCGGGCGAGATGTCAGTCGCCCAAAGCGCGTAGTAGAATCCATGGTCCTCGTCAACCGTAATGTCTCCGCCGGGCGTGAAGCTCGGGGGATCGTTGACGGGAAGGACCGTAATGGTGAAGGTCTGCGGATCGCTGGTGTCGATACCACCGTTGGCGGTGCCGCCGTCGTCCTGGACAATGACCTCGATCTGGGCGATTCCAAAGGCATCCGTCGCCAGACTAAAGGTCAGGGTGCCATCGTTATCAACCAACGGGGGATCATCAAAAAGTTCCGCACCCGAAAGAATCGTCACCGTGTATCCGAGCACCTGTTGGTGCTGCTCATCCGGCGAGCCTGGATCAAAGGTCGCCCAGTCAGCGATCGAATAGGGCCCACTGTCCTCCAAGACCTCGACATCCGAGGCCGAGAAGGTCGGTTGCGCATTCGGCTGCGAGATGACCGTCACCAGCAGCGGCAATGAAGTGCTGGCCGTGTCGCCATTGGCCGTTTCGGTCGCAATCGCCGTCACCGTCAAGAGCACATCGCCCGTGTGGTCCACTGGCAAGTGGAGTTGCAGGTTCGGGAGGTCCTGCGTTTCGAGGATCCAGATGCCAGCCGATTCGCTACCGGCGGAGAGTTGCCCGCCGGCTGGCACACCGGCAATGTGGACCGTGAGCGTCTCCGAACCCGAGGTGTCCACCAGGCTGGCGGAGATATCCAGAGCAATTGGGCTACCCGCCTGGCCCGTGGCTGGCTCCACCGACAAATTGGGCGGATTGGCAACTGGGGTGAGCGTAATGCTAAAAACGTGAATCGGCGAAGAATCCACGCCGCCGTTGTCGGTGCCGCCATCGTCTTTCGCACGGACTTCGATCAAGGCCACGCCCGACGCAAAGGCAGCGGTCGCAAAACTCAGAATGCCGTTTTCATCAAGATCCGGAAGCACATCGAACAAGCCGGGATTGGAATTGCTGATGACCTCGAACCAGACATTCTGATCGGACTCGTTGGCCGGACCAGGCGAGATGTTGGTGGCCCAGACTTCGCTGTACAGGCCCGAGTCTTCATCAACCGTGATATCGCCGCCTGGCGTGAATGACGGCGGATCGTTCACGGGGAGCACGGTGATAGTGGCCGTGGCCACCGCCGTACTGAAGGCCGTGCTGCCGCCATTGGTTGCCGTGCTGACCTTCTGGCCATTCACGCCCGAGGTCTGATCCCAGGCACGGAAGGTGATTGAGGGCTCGCTTCCGGGTTCGCTGAAGTAGTCGGGATCGGGTACAAATCGGACCCGTGTGACGGAATTGGCCGCCAACAGCAGGGAACTGCTGACTGAAACGGCCCCGACGTCCAGCCAAGTCGCACCATCGTTCAGACTGTACTGCCAGTAGCCGTAGCCCTGTGTGGCTGTCTGAACAATGGCCAGCCCTTGCTGGGGATTCGTGTCCGGATCGGTGATCCCGCCCGTGGTCGCAAGGATGGCTTCGACCGTGGTTCCCCCATTGCTGGAGGCGAGCGTATCTTCGAGGATGGGCTCCAGGTAGGGCGAGCCTGGAATGAGAACGGGAGCATCGTTGACGGGCGTGATATTGATCTGGAAGTCGCGGGTCGCCGTATAAACCGCTCCAGGGTTGACCGTGAGCGTGACCGCATCTTGGCCGTAGTAATCCTGATGGCCCTGATAGCGAACCAGGCCCAGCACGGCGTTGATGGCCTCCATCGTCCCGGTCAGCGTCATGTTGCTGGTATGAGCCCCGCTCACCCCAACCCCGGGCGTTCCGCCCGCCATGAACACTTTGCCATTCTGTGCGGCGAGCGTCACGGTGATGGCCAACGGACCACTATCGACATTCGCCAACCGCAACCCGGGCAGGTTGGTGGCGACATCCTCGGGCGTGGTCACCTGGTTTGGCCCAAAGATACGTGGCTGGCGATCAACGTTGCCGGCCATGAAGATCCCGCCCGTGTGCGTCGTGGGCGGGACCATGGCCCCCCAAGCTTCGACCACTTGACCGCTGGTGCCCAGGGGAAGGCCGTCGAAGCTGCGGGCGTGACGACCACCCAGCCCCGCTCCAGTCAGGACATCGACGTAACCATCTCCGTTGTGGTCCACCGCGCCTACGCGAACACCACCGGGAAAAGCAGAATTGTAGGCAAAGAAGCCGGCCATTGGGGAGCGGTCCGATCCGTGGAATACTCGAACATGCGGCCCACCGCCCGCACCAGCTCCGGTAATGATATCGGCGTAGCCATCGCCGTTGACGTCACCAGCAGCTACGTAAACTCCTCCGGCAAACGCGGGCGTGTAGGCAAAGAACGAATATATCGAACTTCCGTCGTAACCACTGATCACTCGCACATGCGGCCCGCCACCCGGCCCGGCACCTGTAATGATATCGGCGTAGCCATCGCCATTGACATCGGCCGAAGCCACACGAACACCCCCGTGAAAGCCCGGGTAGGCATGGAAGTGTGAGAGTAGGGCGCCAGTCTGAAAACTCCAGACTTTGACATCTGTGTTGGCTCCCCCATCCAACCCCGTGATCAAGTTGAGGTAGCCATCGCCATTGACGTCACCCAAGGCGATAAACAGGCCGCCAGTCCATCCCGGCTCAACAATGTAACTGTGAAGTGTCGATCCATCTTTTCCACTGAATGCTCTGATCCATGCCCCGCCGCCGGTTCCTGGAGTAGTTACAATATCCGTGTATCCATCGCCATTTACATCACCGACGGCTATCCGAAGACCGCCCTGCCACGAAGCCTGAAACGGCTGGAACGTAAACTTAAGTTCTCCAGATCCACCAGCATAAACCGCTACACTGTTGGAAGTGCCGGAGTCCAAGCTGGCGACGATTTCATTGCCCAGCAGCGGGACCCAACCCGCCATCGCCGTCATCGTTTGTGCGCTGCCTGAACCGCCTTGCTCTATACCATCAACTCCAATGACCTCTTCCGAAGGCAATGGCACGAGGGCAACCTGCGTGGGTTGCCCGGGGTCGGACAGTACCGATTCAGGGTAAACCACCTCGCTGGCAGGATCGGGATCGCTCCACCACGAGACGACCTCCACGGGCGGAGGCTCCATCTCCGCCTCGCCCAACCATAGGCTGGCCTCCAACGGCTCGGCATGCAGCATCATCCGCGGTTCAAGCGTCTCGAGCCCGAGATGCTCTACCTCCCGCCGAAGACGCTTGCGAAGTACGCGAACACCAAGCTTCGACCAGGTTTGAACCCAGGAGGGAAGTGACAGTTTCATGGTGATCCGGGCGAATTCGTGGAGAAGCGGGTACTTGCCAGCGCCACAATGTCGAGGGAAGCGCGTACCGCGCCCCCGGCCTTCCGTCGGAAGACTGATCTTGAATGGTTGATTGCTTCACATGCCGTGCCCGGTGTGTCATTGGGCAGGCAAGGAAAGCGGCATTTTAGGGTGTGAAAATCTACACCTGAACGGGATTGCCGCGCAGGGTTGACCGTCAGGAAGGAAAAGCGGGCGATGGTGCCGCGCGAGGGTGAACGAGGGTGTCATGCTGTGTTCCTCCGGTGGTGGCGAAGCTTCCAAGACAGCGCGAGGAAACGTCACCAGCATTCAGTGAGAAACCGCCCAGGGGCGATCTCCAGGATTCACCAAGATGCCGTGAAGCCAGAGGTTGACCAAACAGCATCGCACGAAAAGCTTGAACCGCAAAGAATGCCATGAACCTGACCATCAACGCCAACCGCACGATTACAGTGGATTGAGTTGAAGGCCTATTCAACCGCTTTGGTGGCTGCGGGACACCCACCGTGGACTTCAATCATCTTGAAATCCATACACACCAGGCAGACGAACCTGATCCGGCCGATCCTACAGGGGATCAAGTCGATCGCAAGATGGGCTGCGAGGTTTGTGAGGAAAACGCCCCTCTGCCAACGACGTAAGTGGTTGGACGACCGTGAGTTGCTCACCCGAAAAAAAGTCGAAGAGTCTGGCTTGTGGCGCGAATTTTCCGTGTTGATCCGCTCGGTCCTTCGGAGGATCTCATCGCGAACTCAGTCGCTTCCCCAGGCCCTGCGAGGACCTCAGCATTGGGACCTGTTGAATCGCCTAGAGCTATTGCCGGAGCAGGGCCTGGGGAATGTTTTGCCATGCGCGTAGGAGAAAGCCCCACAGGGTCACCCAGGCTTTCTGGTGCTGGGGTGGTTGGAATAGTTGGGCTCCCTCCAGCCCACCTTGCCAAACGATTCCTTTAATGGTTCGATAGAGAGGACACACCCAGTCGGCATGAGCTGCCCCCAGCTCGTTGACGGACGGATGGGGCGGCAGAGATGGCGCAGCGAAGTCGTGTTGTCGGATCCCAGAGCAGAGTGCTTTCGAAGACATGGAGCGACCACCGGACGAATCCTTGACGTTTGTTGTCAGCATGCGTTTCGATTTTGATCGGGCGCTTACGATGCTGGCGAGGCTTCGTTTGATCTATCCCAACGCTAAGGTTGTTGTGAGGAGTGACGGGGATCCCGATCCCCGAATACGGCGCTTGACTCAAGATGTGGGATGCGAGGTGATCTTTGGTGAGCACCTCTATCCGGTTGAGAAGCGAGGGGCCATCGTGTCCGCTATTCTGGAACTTGGTACCCGGCATCAAGCCGCGTACCTGTTCAAGATCGATACGGACACCCGGTTCGATCGACAGTTTACCGCTTTACCTGAGATTGAATCTTGTGTGTTCGGCACTCTACAAGCCTCCGGGGTCGAGGGACAGGTGTCCCTGCAGGGTGGCTGTGTCGGCTTGACTCGACTGGCTGCCTTAAAGTTGCTTGAGTCTGGCGTGCTGACTGCGCCCGAACTCGACGACCCCTTTGCGACCTGGGCATTTGGTGCCGCGAGCATACATCGTGCGACGGTCCTCAGGTTGGCCAGCTTTGACTGGATTCTGGCGTGGGCCTGCAGCCGACTTGGGATACCGATGCTCGATTGGCCCGAGATACGATCCGCCTGGCAACGTCCGCCCGATAATTTTGACCTGAACGCAGCGGTGATCCACCCCAACCGATAGGTCGTGCCACCTGCTGGAAAAGTTCCGGCGTTCGACGATGATGGTTTCCCCGGAACTGCGACTTTCGACCGCCGGAGCTCCAAAAACTGGCTTCTGTAGTCGAGCAAGTCAGCATGTCTGGCGGGCGTCGTGTGGTCCGAACATTCCTGATAAGGGTTCTTCAGTATGCCGGCTGGTGGCTTCGATATGGGGCACGAGAAGTCTGTGGTCGGCGCTCGACATCGGGCCCGTGTGCAGGCCGTTCGGTGTCTGCAATTGGAGCAGTGGGAGGAGGCCGTCGCTTGGAGTCAACGAGCCCTGGGACACTCGGATGAGGATTCCGTCACGCTCCACCTGATGGCACTTGCATTCCATGGGCTGGGTGACACGAGCGCGGCGTTACATTGGATTGATCAAGCCCTCGCATTGAATGGCAATGAGGCAGCGGTTCACAGCAACCGAGGAGCCTTTCTGTTGCAATTGGACCGATTTTCTCAGGCCGTCGGGGCCTGCGAACGCGCGGTTCAACTTGACCCGAACCTTGCGGATGCCTGGGCCAATTTGGGATTGGCGCATCTGGTTCTCAATCAGTTGCCTGAGGCCGAGCAGGCCCTGACGCAAGCATTGAAGCGTGCGCCTGAGCACCCTGATGCCCTGCTCCACTCGGCTCATTTGGCTGAACGGCGCGAAGCGTGGCGGATGTCGGCCGATCTTTACGAAAAGGCCATCGCGCGGAAGCTTTGTCCGCCGAGTGTTTTGGCCAGGGCGGCTGGTGTGCGGGCGATGATGGACGATTGGGAGAGAAGCGAACAACTCCTTGCCCAGGCTGCTGCGTCTGAGGCGGACTCGCCCTGGCTCTGGACTCGGCTTGGGGCGGCGAGGGTGGAACTTGGCGATCACAAGAGTGCCGTGCAGGCATACCAACGAGCTTCCGACCTCAGCCCCGATGACGCGCTGGCGCGGCTCCGCCTGGTGAGTACATGCCCGCCAGTGTTTCAATCAACGGAGGAGATTCTTGATTATCGATCCTCTGTGCTGTCCGTGCTCAATGACCTGCAGGATGCACGGCTTGTTCTAGATCTCGAGACGCTTCTCGACGCGCGCGTCAATCCATCATTCCTGTTGAGTTACCATGGGTCGGATGATCGCCCCATCAAAGAGGCCTATGCCCGTTTCTTCGAGCGTCGCATGCCGCAGGTAGCGGAACCACAATCCGCAGAGGGTGTGCCGAAGATTGGAATTGTGGTGACAGCCCGGCACGAATCGATCTTTATTCGCCACATCGAGGGAGTGCTCACGGGATTTCGTCCGCAGCTTGCCCATTTCACAATCTTTTGTGATCCCTCGGCAGTCGACACGATTCAGCGCCGATGGCATCGAGCCGACTTGCGGGTCGTTCCACTTCCTCGGAGGCTAGATCTTGCCGCTGTCGCGCTGCGTCGTGAACGGTTGGATCTGATCTACTATTTTGAGATCAATAGCGACCCGCTCAACTACTTTCTGCCCATGCTGCGCTGCGCTCCCATCCAGATCACATCCTTGGGGGTGCAAACGACAAGTGGACAACGCGCCGTTGACCATTATCTCAGTAGCCGCTGGATTGAGCCTGATGGCGCGGAGAGTTTTTATACAGAGAACCTTGTCTTGGGAGACTCGTTGCTGTGCTGCCATCGTCGCCCCGACCCGCCCACTCGGAAGCCGAGCCGAGGAGAGTTTGCTCTCCCAGATCGCGGACCGGTGTATCTC
>JBJHDE010000252.1:0-7648 GCA_050486385.1 Planctomycetales bacterium
TCTTCACCAAGCTGGCCACCCACAACGACCGCGACGTGGTCATCCGGGCGGAGTTCCTGCGGGGTGTGCTGGCCTGGCGGCGGGAAGATCGCGACACCGCCCGCGACATCTTCCGGGGCGTGTTGGTGATGGTGCCCTCGGGAGTGTTGGCCTACCAGGCGCTGTTCAATCTGGCGGAGGTCTACGGCTCCGAACAGCGTTACATCGACCAGTTGGAGTTGCTCCGCACGGTGGGCCGCCTGGGCCGCGCCAGCAAGCGATGGCACACGCCGGGGCAGACTCTCTCGATTGTCGTGCAGGACAGCGACCTGGGCATCAGCCGCGGCCACGCCCGAATCCCCGTTCAGATTCGGACCGAGCCGGGCGGCGATGTCGAAACGATCTACCTGATCAGTGGCGGGGCCGGTAAGGGCCTGTTCCGAGCCGACGTGCCCACGCAGCTTGGCCTGGCCAGCCCGGGCGACGGCGTGCTGCAAATCACCGGGGCCGACGAGATTTTGTGCGACTACCCCGAGGAGTTTAAGGCCGAGTTCCGCCATGTGCCGCTGAGCGACGCCCAGATTCGGATCGGGGCCACCGGCGAATTGTTCGCCGCCAGCAGGCCGGTCGTCGATCAGAAGCAAGAGACGCTCAGCGAGCGGCTCGAACGCGAGGCCCTGGAGGCCGACGAGGCGAATCGGCCCACCAGCGAACGACGTCCCGAAGACCAGATCAAGCCGGGCAACCTGATCTACCTGCGGGTCAAGGATCCCGACCGCAGCCTGACCGATCAGCCCGACGAAGTGTTCGTCAAGCTCGAAGGCTCCAGCGGCGATAGCGTGCAGCAACGGCTGGTCGAGACCGGCCCCCACACCGGCGTCTTCGAGGGCACCGCCGAGACCGGCGAGCTGCCGGCTTCGGCCCAGGCCAGCGACTCGGCCATCGATCACAGCCCGCTGATGGCCATCGATCAGGATCTGGTCTCGGCCTGGGTCAGCGAACCCAACGGGGCCACGCCCAAGTGGTTGAGCGTGGATCTCAAAGACCTCCGCGAGGTCGATTACATCGAGATCGAAACGCCCGACCCCACCCGGCAAGCGCCCGTGCGGTTTGATGTGCAGGGCAGCCTGGATGGCGTGTTCTGGTTCACCCTGGCCAGCCTGCCCGAGCGGGACGGGATTGAGCCGTTGCCCTGGGAGTCCGGACGGATGACCCAGCACGTCTTCCGCTCGCGGATCTCCGAGGCCGAAAGCTGGGAGAAGATCCACGAACTGATCAAGAATCACGAGCCCTCGGAGAAAGAGGTCGTCGATACGCTCCGCTGGGGAGTGCCCGAGGACCACGAAGATGCCGAAGAGGCCTTCGTCGTGCTGTGGCATGGCAAACTGGTGCAACCCCGCGCCGGGGCCGCACGCCTGCACATCGATGCCGATCGGGCGTTGGTCGTCCTCGATGGCCACATGGTGCTGGCCCCAACCTCGGGCCGCAAGACCTCCAGTGTGGACGTCTATCTGACCGAAGGCGCGCACGAGGTCACCATCGTGGCGGCCACCGCCAATGGGGCCAAGCCCGTGCGTTGCGATTGGGCCCGGCAGGATTATTCAACGGCCAAGCCGCCCGTGGTGCCGTTCCGTGCCACCGACTTTGACCTCGATCAGCCCTTTGCCAAGGACGCCCAGGTATTGGCCCCGCCACGGATGGCTCCCGACGAGGCCGGCATGGGTTGGGAGTTCTATCTCGATCCGCTGCCCTTGCGGCATGTGCGACTGATGGTCCACGAGTACCGCGGCGAGGCCGTGGCCATAAATCATGTGGTCATCGCCGGCCCTCCGCCCGAGGACAGCACCGACCGCGTGGTGCATATTCCCACCGAAGTGGACATCCTGGCCCTGGCCGATAACGACATCCTGGAGATTGCCGCGGGCGATGCGATCACCGCGACCTACAGCGACCGCTTCACGCAGAACGGCGAAGAGAACCGCCTGCTTAGCGCCACGCTCAAGGCGACCTACTACGACGCCAAGATCGAGCCCATCGGCTACGACTTCCGCCGTCAAAGTGGGGCCAGCTTCCAGCGGCTGCGGAAGCGGTTGATGCGGATCGATCCCGGCGAGCGGATCATTGTCGAAGTGACCGACTACGACCGCGACACGACCGAGGCGCCCGACACGATCACCTTCACCGTGCAGGTCAACGATGGCGAACCGGTGACCTTCACGGCTACCGAGACCGAGCCGAATAGTGGCGTGTTCACCAAGGAGATCGACACGATTGCCCCCGGCACTTCGGCCGGCCGCCGCCTATCCGGTGATGAACCAGCGGGCGATGAACCGTCGGCCGAAGCCGCCCTGCAAGGCAATGGAACGGAGCCCGCCAATCGCGGCAAGGACGAGGACCAGGACGACGAGTCCACCGACCCGCCCATCGAAGTCCGGCCGGGCGATCGGGTGATCATCACCTACCTGGACGAGCAGAACACCTTCCCGGGTCATGCCGTGCCCCGCGAGACCTTCGTGTTTGTCCGCGAGCCCAGCGAAGCCCAGATGCGGATCGTCGAGACCCGGCTCACGCAACCGCCGGAGGGCAGCACCGCCCGGCCGGCGCCGGTGTATCTGCCGGCCGAGGAAGACGCCGAGCTGGCGCGATTCACCTTCGAGGTGCCTCTGACCATCGAGGTATTCGATCCCGATGCGGCCAAGGACGATCGCAGCGAGGTCATCGTCACGCTCACCACGACCGATGGCGCCAGCATCCCGGTCCGCTGCGTGGTCAGCAACGCCCTGTGGGCCGACGCCGACAACGCCCAGCCCCTGCAGGCCCTGATGGAAGGCCGCTTCGTGGGTCAGGTGGCCTTGCAGTTGGGCGGCAAGAACTCGCCCGACATTGTACCACTGACCCAGAACCTGCCCCGCAACCTGGTAGGCGGCCCCGTGCTGCCCGAGGATCAAGCCCCGCGGGGCGGTCAGACGCTGATCACCCGGGTGTTGAATCTCACGGGTCGCGACATGGTCACGGCGACTTACAACGACGAACTGCACCCCGACGGCGAACCGGTCGAACTGGCCACCGAAGGGCGGTTGATCAGCACGGGCCAGTTGGCCTGCCTGGATCGCGACTACCGCCACGAGGTGACCCAGGTCCATGTGGGCGAGCGACTGTATTTGCAAGTCATCGATCCCGATCTCGACATCTCGGATAAGCGGGACGTGGCCGAAGTGGTGATCACCACGCCGCGGGGCGAGCGGGAGGTCGTGCGATTGCACGAGACGCTGGCTCACAGCGGGGTGTTCACCGGCAGCGTGCTGCTCAAGCCCAGCGAGACGCCCGAACCCGGCAACTTCGACGAGAAGGACCCGGTGATCGAGACCTACTTTGGCGATACGCTCACGTTGACCTATCACGATGCCAATGCCGGCACGCCCAGCGGCACGCTCGACGTGACGCTCGAGATTCCCGTGGTCGTGGGCACCGATGGGATTGTGGCGGCCTTCGCCAAGACGTTCCGCGACGAGACGATCGCCGTCGAGACCCAGTTCCACATTGCCGAGGCCTACTTCGAACTGTTCAAGAGCCACCGGCAACTCGGTCGGGCCGAAGAAGAACGCGTCGACCTGGAGAGCGGGCGTCGCGTGCTCCGCGAGGTCATGGAGGATTACCCCGATCCCAAGTACGTGCCCCGCGTGGCCTACCTGCTGGCCCAGTTCGCCCAGGAACTGAAACAGTGGGACGAAGCGATCAGCAACTACGAGCTGATCGTGCGGCAGTATCCCGAGCACACCCTGGCACCGGACGCGCAGTTCAAGCTGGCTCAGTGCTACGAGGAGGCCGGCGACTTCGATCAGGCCCTGGAGGAGTACGTGACCCTGGCGGCCACCTACCCCAACAACCCGCTGATCGCCAACGTGATGATCCGGATTTCCGAGTACTTCTGGAAACGCGAGCAGTTTCCCGTGGCGGCCTCGGTGGGCGAGAAATTCCTTGAGCGGTTCGAGGGACACCAGTGGGCCAGCCGCATGGCCTTCCGGATTGGCCAGTCCTACTATAAGGACGAAGACTACAAGCAAGCCGGGGCAGCGTTTGACCGCTTCCTGAAAACCTTCCCCGACGACACCCTGGCGGCCGACGCCTTGTTCTGGGCGGGCGAGAGTTTCCGCCAGGGCCGGGATTATCCGGCGGCCTTCCACCGCTACAATCGTTGTCGCTACGAGTTCCCCGAAAGCGACCCGGCCAAGTTCGCCCGCGGTCGCTTGCAGTTGCCAGAGATGATCTCCGAGTTCGAACGGGCGGCCCGGGTCGAGCCCTGATGCCCGCCGGTTGCCGCCCCCGGGGCGGCGACGACCGTCACGACCCGTTTGGCTCGAATTGCCCGAAGTTTACCTAGGAGCACGATGCAGTCTCTCCTGATCCTTCTGATGCTGGCCCAGGTGCTCGAGCCTGCGCCGCCCGACAACCCGCCGGCGACCGAACCGCCGGCGGCGACTCAGCCGGCGGAGGCCGCCAGCGCCGACGAAGCGGAAGCCGCACGCGCGGCCGCTGCCACGGCCGACGCCGACGCGGACGTCGATGTGGAACCCACGCCCGAGCCCACCGTTTGGGATCAGGTCGCCGAGGTCATGGACTCCGGCGCCCTGCATTACATGAACAAGGGCGGGCCGTTGATGTGGGTCCTGCTGGGCATTGGGGTGTTTGCGATTGGCGTGATGATCGAGCGGTATCGCAGCCTACGGCTGTTACAGACCGACGACACCCAACTGCGGGCCGATGTGCTACGGCTGCTCAACGAGGGCCGCACCGAAGAGGCGCTGCACCGCTGCGATCAGGAAGAAGGCCCCGTGGCCGCGATTCTGGCCTGTGGCATCCGGCGGTTCCTGGTGCTGCAGCGGTTGAACTACGATCCCGGCAAGATCGAAGAGGCCGTCGTCAAAAGCATGGACGACTACGGGGTCCATATCACCGCCTCGCTGGAGAAGAATCTGCCGATCCTGGCCACCGTCTCCAGCGTGGCCCCGATGCTGGGCTTCTTGGGCACCGTCTGGGGGATGGTCGTGGCCTTTGCCGACATCGTCGCCCGCTACGGGCAGGAGCCCATCGTGTTGGCGGCGGCCAACGGCATTCAGGTCTCGTTGCTGACCACCATCATGGGGCTGTTGGCGGGCATTCCGGCGCTGGTGGCCTTCAACTACTTCACCGGCGTCATCAATCGCTTCGTCTTGCAGGTGGAAGAATCGGCCACCGCCCTGATCGAAGCCGTGACCCTGCACATGGCCCTGTCCCAGCATGCCGGGCCGGTGGCCGCCGAGACCGAGATCAATCATCGTTCCGCCAAGCAACCCGACAGCCAACCGGCCTAAGGAGGTGGCCGCCCCGCGATCGCCCCCGGCCGGGCGTCCCCGGGCCCTGGCGGGGCGGGTTTGTGTGTGCCAAACTGACGGTTCGGCCCCGCGCGGCACAAGGCCCCGTGGCTGTGTGTTCCATCACCCGAATCCTCAGCCGCATGGCCACCGCTCCTGGACCCACCGTCACGTTACATCACTTGGCACGTTACCTGGTCGCAACCCCCTTGCAACGCAAACGCACCGTGGAGGATCAGAAACGCCCCTTTGGCCTGTCGGACCTGTGGTACGAGTTTGCCGACAACGCCATCACCCGCAGCCTGTGCGAGCAGGATCCTTCGATCCTGGCCGAGACGATCGAAGACCTCCAGCGGGAAGGCCCCGAGCATCCGACCGACGCCGTCCGTCTGGCCAACAACGCCGAGGCCCTGCTGGCCTTTCAAGAGGCGCACCAGCAGTTGGCCGACGACCCCGGACCCTGGGAACCAGCCGACCGCGAACATCTGCCGCCGTTGCGGATTGCGGGCGTCGACATTGCCGTGGCCCCCGAACTGGTCAGCCACCGGGTGCTGCGAGGCCGGCCCAGCCTGGCGGTCATCAAGTTGTATTTTTCCAAGGACACCCCACTGGACACCAAAGCCGCCCACTACATGACGGCACTCCTGCAACACTATGCCGAACAGCATTTGAAAACCGGCGACGAATCGGTCGTCAGCCGAGGGGTGAAGGTGTGGGATGTGTTTGCCGGCACCGCCTACGAGGCCCCGGCGGGAACCGCCCAGCGGCTCCGCGAGATCGAGATTGCCTGCGAGGAGATCGCCCTGTGGTGGAATGCCGTTTGATGCGCGTTTTCGAAATCACAATGAAATGAACGACTGGTTTTGAAAAAGAGAAGTGCTGGTCGTGCTAGAATCTGCTGACGCGGTTCCCTGTTTTGAGTCAATCGTGATTGTTTCCTGGTTGGAGCGTGGTGGAGCCTGATGAGCCGACGCCGGAAGATGATGGTGGAGCCCTCGGCGGCGGCCGTCGGGGATATCGCCTTCAACCTGATTGTCTTCTTCCTGGTGTGCGTCTCCACCGAGCCCGACCAGGGGCGGTTTCAAGAGATCCCCCGTAGCGAGCAACAGCCCGAAGAAGAGGTCGTGCGGAACCTGGAAGTCGTGCTGGGGATCGAGACCGTCACGCTCGACGGGACGGTCGTACCCCTGGTGGATTTCGAGGATCGCATCCGCGGCGAACTGGCAAACAAGACGGATGATTCGGCCCGGGTGGTGGTCGTGAAAAGCGGTTCCCAAACGACGTACGAGTTTTGGGTCGAGATCACCCGCCAGATTGAAGCCGCCGGCGGCACGGTGACCCTGGAGTTGGAAGAGTCAGAAACGGTGGTCCTGGATTGAGCGATTTCCGTCGGGAACCTCCTGGCGGAACGCAACCCGAGTTGAGGTCGGTGTGAAAATCTCGCGTCGTAAACTGGAAGCCACGATGCCCACCTCGGCGATGGGCGATATCGTGTTCAACCTGTTGATCTTTCTGGTGACGTTGGCCAATCCGCAGTCGACGCAACCGCTGCCGGTCGAACTGGCCCAGTCGCCGGATTTGAAGTCGCATCAGGCCACCGCCCGGGTCACGATCGATGCCGATGGCCGCCTGTATTTCAATGGCATGCCCACGACGGTCGATCAGTTGGCCGGCCAGGTAGAAAGCGTGCTGCTGGGCGACGATCCCGAGCAACGAAAAATTCTGCTGAGCGTTCATAAGACAACCACGGCCCCCCAGTTTGAACCCGTGATCGAAGCCATCGCCGAGGCCGGCGGCAACCTGGTCCACGTGCTCGACGTGGTGCGGACGCCTTAGCCGCTTGGTCGCCCCTGGCGGCAGGCCCCACGATTCACCCTGAACCAAGAGATGCTGGACATGAACCCCCATTCGCCCGCGGCTTTGCAGGCCTTTTTGGATGCCAATCCCGCGAAGAGCCCCGAAGAGGCCCTGGGCCCAGCGGCGCGGGGCAGCTTGATTACCAACACCCTCTGGGCGGCCGTCGGCGCGCTGGTCGTCCTGACCGCGGCCACGGTGATTCCTTACGCGATTTGGGGCAGCCACTCGGCGATGGCGGCGGAGGAGGATCCCGCGGCCACCGCGCCAGCCGCCGCCAGCGACGATGACACCGAAGCAACCGCCGCGGACACCGGCGACGAATCCTCGGAAGCGGCCACGCCCGCCACGCCTCAACCAGCGGCCCCGGGCGATGCGGCGGATCGATTGGGCGTCAGCGAAAGCCGCGAGTCGGATCCGTCGGTGAACCCCCTGGAAGAACGCAGCAGCGACCTGCTCCGCGA
>JBJHDE010000253.1:0-7646 GCA_050486385.1 Planctomycetales bacterium
CTGTTGGAGTGAGAAGGCGGATTTTCAGCAGGCCCTGGCCGATTACTCCCGCGCCATCGAGCTGGAATCCTATAGCATCTACTTCCTGGATCGCGGCACGACCCGGATGCGGCTCAATCAAGTGGATGAGGCGATTGCCGATTTCACGAAGGCCATTGAACTCGATGCCGATTCCGCGAATGCCTACGGTTGGCGTGGTCATGGCTGGATGGAACAGCAAGACTACGAGCGGGCGATTGCCGACTTCACCCGCGCCGTGGAACTCGCACCCCGGGCTGCTTACTTTCGGTTGCGGGCCGATGCCTGGATGAAGCAGCAGCGGTTTGAGCAGGCGATTGAGGACCTCAACCAGGCCCTGTCCCAGGAACCCTATCATGTGCAAGCGCGGGTCGTTCGCGGTCGCGCGTACGCGGCCGCTGGTCGCTGTGGCCGTGGCCTGGTCGACATGGAAGCCGCGTACGACCTGGACAACGAACATCGCGAGGCCCAGGTGAGCTTGGCCTGGTTTTTGGCGACCTGCCCCGAAGCGCTTTACCGCGATGGGCCGCGGGCCGTGCAGTTGGCCGAGGCCGCCGTGGAGCAGGCCGGCGACGAGGCCAGTTGGCGCTTGTGGGAGGCCTTGGCTGCCGCTGCGGCCGAGGTGGGCGATTGGGAACGCGCCCAGCAGGAGCAACGTCGCGCCCTGCGGCTGGCCATGGGCAGCGGCGATGACAACCTGGAAAGCGAAGTCCAAGCCCGGCTGGAACTTTACGAATCCCGCCAGCCGTATCGCGCGGCGGTTCCTTGAGGGATCGGCGGCGGCTTAGGCGGCCTCTTCGCCGGCCCCGCCGCGAATGCGACCGCCTTCGGCGATGTCTTCAAAGCGAACGCTGACCCGCTTGCTGATGCCCGACTCCTGCATGGTCACGCCGTACAGGGTGTCGGCACAGGTCATGGTCTTCTTGGAGTGCGTGACCACGATGAACTGCGTGTCGTGCGTGAACTCCTGAATGATGCCCACCAGCCGCTCGGTGTTGGCCTCGTCGAGCGCGGCGTCGACCTCGTCCAGCACGCAAAACGGACTGGGCCGGTGCCGGAAGATCGCCAGCAACAGGGCCACGCAGGTCAACGTCTTTTCGCCACCCGACAACAGCGAGATGCTCCGCAGCTCTTTGCCGGGCGGGCGGGCCACGATCTCGACGCCGCCTTCCAACACGTCGCTGGCCATGGTCTCCAGCTCGACGTCGGCGTGTCCGCCACCAAACAGCTTGCGGAACAGGTCCTGAAAGTGAATTTTGACGGCGTTCACGGTCTCGGTGAACAATCGCCGACTATCGACATTGATCTTGTTGATAATCGCTTCGAGCGTGCTTTTGGCCTTGGTCAGATCCTGATACTGACTGTTGAGCGTGTGGAAGCGGTCTTCCAACTCGTTGAGTTCGTGCAAGGCCTCGACGTTGACGTTGCCAAGCTGGCTGAGCTTGCGGCGGAGCCCGTCGATCTCCTGTTCAATCGCCTCGCGCTGGTCGCTGTCCTCGGGCGAATCGGTCACGTCAAGCTGGGCCAGGTCGATGTCGTAATCCTCTTTAAGCCGCTCGACCAAGGCCGTCAGCTTGTGCCGCAGCTCGCCGGCCTCCAGGTCCCGCGCGTGCAGTGTCTCTTCCAATTGCCGCACCCGCCGCCGTTGGGTGTTGGCCGCGTTCAGGGCCTCGGTCCGTCGGGCGGTCTTTTCCTGTTGCACGCGGGCCAGGGCTTGGGCCTCGGCGGCCAACCGCTCGCGGTCCACGTACAGCAGGCTCGTGGCCGATTCGCGCGACAGAATCGCCAAGGTTAGTTCCAACCCCCGGCGGTTGAGCGATTCCAGGTGCTTGCGGGTCTGTTCGCGGGTGGCATCGCGGCGGCGACGCTCGGTGGCCAGGCCATCCAACTGGGCCTGTAAGCTGCGGAGCCGCTCTTCGCAGGTGGCCAACAGCACCTTGGCGGTGGTCACCTTGCCGGCATGGCCCGAGCGCTGGATCTCCAGGTGATCGATCTCGCCCTGGATGCTGGCAATCTCCTGCTCGGCCACGGCCACTTGGCTCTCGGCGGCGTGCAAATCGCGATTGGCTCGCTCCAGGTCGGTGGCGGCCTTGGTGAATTGCTCCTCGCAGGTGTGAATCTCGGCTTCGAGGTTGCCCCGCTGTTCGGCAAGCTGGCCGAGTCGGCCGTCTACCGCGCCAATCCGTTGCCGCTGGGCCGACAGTTCCTCGGCCGCCCGCTGCCGGGCGGCGTGTTGTTCTTCGACGCCCTGCTGGTCTTCGTCGATCAGGCGGGCGATCCGCTGGGCCTCGCTCTCGGTGCGTTGAATTTCGCCGGCGGTCTCGTCCACCTGGCGTTGCAGGTCGCGGAGTTCGCTCCGGCGACTGATCAGGCCCAGGCTCGTCTTGCGCGGTCCAATGGTCACGGTGCCGTCGGGCCGCAGCAATTCGCCCGAGAGCGTGACGAATGAAAGCTCGCCGCCCACGGTTTCGGCCAGGTCCAGGGCCTGGGGCAGCGTCTCGACCACCCAGGTGCGGCCAAGCAGAATTTGGGCCAGATGGCCGACGTCGGCCGAGGTGTCCACAAAGCGGTCGGCCCGGCCAATCACGCCTTTGCGGCCTTCAAGATCGGGCAGCTCGCCGGTCGCGGCGCGGGCCAGGTGATCCAGCCGCAAAAAGGCTACGCGACCCGACAGGTTATCGGGGTCGGTCCGCAGATACTCCAACAACGAGCCACTGGACGACACGACCACATGCTGGGCCACATCGCCCAGGGCGACTTCAATTAAGGGCGCCACATCGACACTGACCTGCAGCAAGTCGGCCACAATGCCCCGTACCGAAGCGAACGGACCCGAAGGCTGCTGCTGGGCCCATTCCAGCACCTCCTGCACGCCCGAGCCAATCCCCTCGCGGCGACGTTCCAGGTCTTCCAGCAAGGCGATTCGCTGCTGGGTTCCGGCCTCGCGGCTCTTGAGTCCGCCCAGCGAGCCCTGCAATTCGCTCTGCCGTTGGCGACGCTCGGCGAGTTTGCGTTGGGCCGCGGCCAGGCGTTCGGTCTGTTCCTGGAGCTGGGTCTCGAGGGTGTCTTCTTCGCGACGGAGCCGCCGCAGCGTGTCCTCAAGCTCCTCCTGCACGGCTTGCTGCTGTTCAAGCCGCGCCCGGGCTTTGTCGCGGGTCGACGACAGGCTTTCCAACTGGGATTGCAACGAGCTGATCTGGCTGCCCAGGGTGGCCACCTCGCGAAGCCGCTCGCGGAGGGCCAGTTGTTGACCGTCGCGACTGCGGCGGGCGATCTCGATGGTGCGATTCGCCTCGGTCAGTTCGGCCTCGTCGGCGGAGAGTCGGGCGCTGGCCCCTTGATGCTCGGCCTGGGCGATCTCGACGCTCTGATGAACCTGCTTGAATTGCTTGTCCAGGGCGTGCGAGTGGGCCACCACCTCGGCAATCTGTGCCCGCCCGCGAGCGATTTCGTCCTCCAGGTCCCGCAACCGCGCGCGATCGGCCGCCAGGGTGGCCTCGTCGCCGGCAATGCGTTGGGCCACCTCCGAGAATTTCTGTTGGGCGGTGCGGGCGTGCTCGGCGGCGGCGTTGGTCTCTTCTTCCAGGGCGGCGGCCTGGGCGTCGGCGGCATCGGCGGCGGCTTGGGCCTGGGTGACTTCGCCCCGCTTCTCGTTCAGTTCGGCCTCGACGCGACCGAGTTGCTCGCTCATGCGGCGATAGTCGGTGGCGGCCACTTGGGTGCGGAGTTCTTGCAGCCGCTCGGTGGTCTCTTGCCAGCGTTTGGCCTTGCCGGCCTGATTCCGCACGGTGCGAAGCTGGTTCTCGACCTCTTCGACGATGTCGGCCAGCCGCAGCAAATTCTGATCAACCCGCTCCAGCCGCCGTTGCGATTCGATCTTCTTGGCCTTGAAGCGGCTGATGCCGGCGGCTTCTTCAAAGATCTCGCGGCGTTCCTTGGGCGAACTCTGCAGCAGGCTGTCGACCTTGCCTTGCTCGATAATGCCGTAGGCCTCGCCGGTGGCCCCGGTGCCGGCGAACAGATCGCGGATGTCCCGCAAGCGGCTGAGTTGCCGGTTGATGAGATACTCGCCCTCACCCGATCGGTAGACCCGCCGCGTGATCGCGACCTCGGGGGTATCCATGGGCAGCAGCCCATGGGCGTTGTCGAACACCAGCGTGACTTCGGCCGAGTTGATCGGCTGCCGGCTGCCCGAGCCATTGAAGATGCAGTCGGCCATCTCCTTGCCGCGGAGACTCTTGGGGCTCTGCTCGCCGAGCACCCACTTGATGGCGTCCACCACGTTGCTCTTGCCCGAGCCGTTGGGACCCACCACGCACGTCACGCCCGGACTGAACTCGAACAGGGTTCGATCAGCGAAGCTTTTGAAGCCGATGAGTTCCAGGCTCTTGAGCATCAGACGCGGGCGTTGCTTCTCGGATCCATGGTCGAGGAGCCTCCTTCTAAGCGATTATCGTAGCAGGTTGAGTGCCGATTGGCGACGGCAGCCGGGCGGCCGATTGACCTGGTAAGCTGGGTAATTTGTGCGGTGGTCGTTGGGCGATCGACTGCCGTTGTCGGCCCCGGCGGGTTGTGCTATTGTCTCGGCCCACATCACCGCGAGCCTCAGGGGCCTCGGCGATGGCTCCATGCGGGGCCGTGTCGTCGGCGGGAACCCAGGCCGCCCATCCGTTTCCATTCGGCCGGGACCAGGGAAGGGACCATGACCGCAACAGAACGCCAGGAGCTGCGGGTCCATATCCGATGGATGATTCGCCGAGATATGGTCGAGGTCTTGCGAATCGAAGCCGCAAGCTTTGAGTTTCCGTGGACCGAGGACGACTTTCTGCGGTGTCTTCAACAGCGCAACTGCATCGGCATGGTGGCCGAGCACGAGGATCGCATCCTCGGATTTATGATCTACGAGTTGCACAAAACGCGGCTGCACGTGTTGAACTTCGCCGTGGCCGAGCAGGCCCGCCGGCGTGGGGTCGGCAGCCAGATGGTCGATAAGCTGGTCAGCAAGCTTTCGCCCGAGCGTCGCACGCAAATTTTGCTTGAAGTCCGCGAGACGAACCTGCCGGCGCAGTTGTTCTTCCGCGAATCCGGCTTTCGCGCGACGAATGTTTTGCGCGAATTCTATGAAGACAGTCCGGAAGACGCCTACGTTATGCGGTACGCCTTGCAGGAACATTCCAACGCCATCATTCCCATCAATCGCATTATCGATCGGCTCGCCGGTTAATCCGCGATTATGGTGCGGTGACCTCTCGGCCATCAATTCATCAAACGCCGTCGGCCAGCCACTGTGTTGACCGACGGTGTTTGTGTGTTGTCGCCTGGATGGGGCGAACTCGTGTAACGGGCCGTCAGCCTTCCCCCAGCCGGCGGCGGGCTTCGGCCACGGTGCGATCGATGCGAGCCAGCACGGCGTCGCGTCCCAGAATCTCCAGGCAATCGAACACGCCGGGGCCAACGGGTTGTCCGGTGACGGCCACGCGCACCGGATGAATCAGCTCGCCGGTCTTGACGCCCGCCTGCTCGCAGAACTGCCCCAGCGCGGCCTCGGTAGCCGCTTTGGAGAAGTCGTCGAGCTGGGCCAACGCCTCGCGGAAGCGTTCCAGGTGCTCCACGGCCGTGGGTTTGCCCAGCCGTTTGTCAAAGGCTTTGGCGTCGTAGGGAAAGGCGTCATCGCCCTGAAAGAAGAACGGCGCGTAGGTCAGGATGTCGCCGGCCACTTTGAGCCGATCGCCCGAGGCCTCGATGATGGCACGCAGCCGGGCCAGCGTCGGCTGGTCGGGTGGGTCCGCCACCAGGCCGGCCTTTTGTAAAAACGGCAGCATCCGGGCGACCTTGTCGTCCAGTGGCAACAGCCGCATGTAGTGATCTTGAAAGGCCCACAACTTCTTGGGATCGAAGCTGGCCGGCGACTTGACGACGCGCTCGAGCGAAAAGTTTTCGATCATCGTCGCCCGATCCATGAACTCGGTGCGATCGTCCAGGCTCCAGCCCAGCAGCAGCAGGTAGTTGATCAGGGCATCCGGCAAATAGCCCACCTGTTCGTAAAACTCGGTGAGCACCGGGTTGAAGGTGGCATCGCTCATGGTCACGCCAATCGCCTGGGCGATGGCCACGCCATGAGTGTGCAGTTCTTGAAAGTCCTTGTTCTTCAGATACTTGTCGATCTTCCGCTTGCTGAGCTTGGTCTTGCTGCCCGGCTCGGCCACATAGGGTACGTGGGCGTATTCGGGCAGAGGGTAATCCAGGCCCTGCAAAATGAACACCTGCCGCGGGGTGTTGGGCAAGTGCTCTTCGGCCCGGATGACATGGGTGATCTCCAAGGCATAGTCGTCCACCACGTTGGCCAAATGGTACAGACAGGTGCCATCGGACCGCTGGATGACATGGTCCTGCTCGCGGGCCCATTCAAACGTGACGGTCCCTCGCACCAGGTCGTTCAGTTCTAACGTGCCTTCGCGAGGCATTCGCAGCCGCACCACACCGCCACGACCCTCGCGCTCAAAGCGTTCCCGCTGCTCGGTGGTCTCGGCCATCCAGCGGCGACTGTACAGGAAGGGCCGCTTGGCGGCCTCGGCGGCTTGGCGCTCTTCGTCGAGTTCCTCCTTGGTGGCATAGTCGTAGTAGGCCAGCCCCTTCTCCAACAAGGTGCCCACCGCCCGCTGATAGCGATCGAGTCGCTGCGACTGATAGTACGGGGCATGCGGACCGCCCACTTCGGGGCCTTCGTCCCAGTCGATTCCCAGCCAGCGAAAGCCCTCCAGGATGGGCCGCAGGGCCTCCTGGACATTCCGTTCGGCGTCGGTGTCGTCAATCCGCAGGACGAACGCTCCCCCGTGTCGTCGGGCAAACAACCAGTTGAACAGCGCCGTCCGCACGCCGCCTATATGCAAGAAGCCCGTCGGGCTGGGAGCAAATCGAGTCCGCACCATCCGCTGTGTCTCCGACCAAAGGGTTCGCGGGCGTCCGCCGCGTGTGTGGTGATCCCCATTCCATCGACCGCGTTCCAGGTACACCGCCTGGGCGCTCGATCCTGGCGATCAGCGGGGCCCATTATCGACAGTCCGGCCCATTCGCCAAGCGGCAGCGGGTGGGCCGGGTGATTTGCAGGCCGTTTGGGTGGGGTTTTCGCATATTCGCTCCACAGTCAGCCGCGAATTTCGGAGCAAGAAAGCGTGGACCAATCCCACCTGCGACGGCAATCGCTCGGGCTTGCTGATCAGTTGGAACCAAGTCGGCATGATTGCATGAGGGTCGACCTGGCAATTCCTCCTGCGAGCGATTCGGTGCGGGGTCGATCAGCGCGACTCCTGGGCCCTGCGGCATGGCTTCAGCTCCCGCGCAAATTCCCCCCTTCCAATCGCCAGAACTCGCCTTGACGAATGCGGCCAGTTGACTATGTTCTCTCGCCCAGTGGGTGACGCATCGGTCAGGCAACGCCATGGGGGCAGGCCGGACAGGTGCCGCTGACTCACCAAAACGAGCCAAGCGCCGAAAGGGGAAACCCCCGGGCGGCACGCTCGAACCACTCGACTTCGTCGCACCGCAAGGCACGGATGCCAAGTTATGCGGTGAGCCGAGGGCGGACGGAACCGGCCCCTGCGGCCCAGCCGTACCTTCGTAGGCCCCGA
>JBJHDE010000254.1:0-7631 GCA_050486385.1 Planctomycetales bacterium
GTGCTCGACCCCGATGACGGCCAGTTGTCGCTCCGCGAGGCGATTATGCAGGCAAACGCCTCGGGCACCGACGACACGATTCTGTTGCAAGCGGGCACCTACGTGCTGTCCCTCGACAGTGGCGGCAGCGACGAGGAGTACGGCGACCTCGACATTTTCAGCAACCTCACCATTCATGGGGCGGGAGCCGGGCAGACGATCATTCGGGCCATGCATGGCGATCGGGTGTTTGAGATTCGGCCCGGTCAGGGCGAAGAGTCGCTGACGGTCAACTTCGTGGGCGTGACCATCACCGGCGGTTCGGCCACCTTTGGCGGTGGCGTGATCATCAGGGAGGCCGCGGTGAGCTTCACGGATGTCGAGATCACCGACAACGAGGCCACATTGGGTGGCGGGCTCTTCTTGGATCAGTGGGCCGACGTCACGATTCAGGGCAGTTCAATCACGCACAACTTCGCGGAAATTGGCGGGGGCCTGTTTGCCGAGGACTCTTCGATCGATCTGTTGGTTGAAAGCAGCCTGTTCGCCTTCAATGAAGCGCGAAGCGGCGGCGGGCTTTTTCTTTCGGGGGGCACGTTCGAGATCTACAACAGCACCATCTCCAGCAACGTGGTCGCCAGCGAGAGCTTCAGCCGCGGAGGGGCTGGCATTCTGGCTGACAGTGGCGCGTTTGTTTGGTTGTCGAGTGTGACGATCGCCAACAACATAGTGGAGGAAGGCACCCCAGTGCCGGACTTCTTCGAGGGCGCGGCGGCGGGCCTCACTATTGGGAACTTTGGTGAGGGTTTCCCGGCCTTCGTCTACCTTGAGAACAGTATCATCGCCGACAACGTGATGCTGGCCGAATTGATTATCTTCGACGATGACGATTGGGACGGACCGCGCGGACCCGAGCAACCACCTCCGCCAGGTTTCCAGCAACCCCAAAACCTTGGCCCTGGAGTGCTGGGGATCGATGTCGGCGGTTATGTCGCCAGCCTGGGCAACAACATGATTGGCGATACGACCGGCAGCGCGGGCTGGCACTCCAGCGACTTTTTGAATGTGGATCCCCAATTGCTGCCGTTGGCCAATAACGGTGGGCCGACGCTGACACATGGCCTGGCGGCGACCAGCCCGGCAATTGATAACGGCTACAATCCCGCCGCGGCGCTGATTGGACTAGTCTACGACCAGCGTGGCGAAGGCTTTCCGCGGATCATCAACGGCACCATCGATATTGGGGCGTTTGAGTTTTCGCAGTTGCCTCCCGACGACGAAGACCCCGCTACCGGGCCCGACAATGGCGATCCGCCGCCCGAGGAGGATCTGCCCGAGATCGACTTCGAGCCCGTCGTTCCGGTGCCCGACCTGACCGGTCCGCGGTTCGAGATTCCGCCGCAGGTGCGGATTCCACTCCCCTTGCGGGTCGGGGTTTCCGAGCCCCAACTGGAAAACGCCCCGCCGCGGGTTCCTCTGGGTGTCGAAGTCCGCGGCGGCAACGTCGAGACCAACGCGACGGTCCTGTACGTCCATCTGTATTCGCTCGAAGATATTGACCTGGACGATGGTACCGAGGCCACCTTGGCCCGCCGGTTGTCGACCGTGACCGTGATGAATCGCGATTGGAACGCCATCCGCGATGTGTTCAACAACCTGCCCGACGGCAAGTACCGTGTGGGCGTGCAGGTGCGGACCTCCGAATACATTGTCTGGGAGGGCGAGTTGCCCGAGTACGGCTCGCAGGTGGCCTCGCAATTGGATCAGGTCTGGGAGTCCGTCCAGGAACGAGCCGACCCGCTGGAGGCCATTCGCGACCTGCTGCCCGGCGCCCAGGAGCGTCAGGTGCCGCTGCCTCGCGGGGCCGACCTGGATCGCCCACGGCCCAGCGATGCCGATTTCGAGCGCTTTGGTGCCAGCGACGCCGTCGACGAATTGATCCGCGGCATGCTGACGCCCGAGGCCGAGGTCTCCACCGCCGACCGCGTGGTCGCCTCCGCCGCCTTGGCCGCGGGTGTGGCCAGCCTGCATCGACGGGGCAACCTGAGTCCGCGACGCACCTCCGCCCACGGGGCCTCGCCCAAGTTGTGAGCATCCCCCGGGCGGCGAACTTCAGGCCATTGGGCGATTCCGCCCCGCGATGTGCTTCCTTCCCGCGTTCCAGCGAGTAGGCTAGGCAACCAGAACGCCAAGGCCGCCAACCTCTGCGCGAAGCCTTGCGGGTTGCTTTTGGGAGCGCACGAAATGAAGTCGGCCGCCGGTGTTGGGTGTGTGGGTTCGTCCCGTCTTGCTGGATCGCGCGCCATCGGGGTGGCCAGTGGGCTGTTGGCCCTGGTCGTGGCCTGGCCGGTGTGGGGGCAGCCGCCCGAGATCGCGAATCTCTCGCTCCGCGGATGCCAGATCGGAGCGACCACCCAGCTTGTCATCAACGGCAAGCACCTGGGCCCCGACGCCAAGGTTCTGTCGCCGCTGTTGGACGAAGATTGCCAGCTTGAGTTCAAGGCCAACGACGAGGCCACCCGGCTCGAGTGCGGCTTCACCGTGGGCACGTCGGTGCCGCCGGGCGTGTGGCCGCTGCGAATTGCCAACCGCGACGGAATCTCCGAGCCCGTGCTCATAGCGACCGACCGCCTGGGCCAGATGCCGATGACCGACAGCATCGAGGCGTTGCCGGTGGCCCTGTCGGGTTTTGTCAGCGGGGCCAGCATCGCGCGGACCCAGTTCACGGCTCAGGCCGGCGAACGCATTGTGTTGGATGCCGAAGCCCGGCGGCTGGCTGCAAGGACCAACTTGTTGCTCAGGGTGCGCGGTCCCGACGGTCGCCAAGTGGCCTACAACAGTGGCGAGTCCACCGCCCTGGGCGATCCGCGGATCGTGCTCACCATTCCCGAAGACGGCAGCTATACGGTGGAGTTGCACGACGCCGCCTTTGGCGGTCAGGCACCGAATCATTTTCGCTTGAAGATCGGCGATTTCCACCACGCCGACTTGCCCTTTCCTTTGGTCGCGGCCGAGACCTCCGATCTGGCCGAAGCCGTGTTCTTGCCGCTGGCCACCGATCTGCCCGAAGAAGCCACCTTGCTGTTACATGCGGTGCCGCCCCCCAGCCGCGGAGCCCTGCGAACCGTGGTCGATCCCGAAACGCTGTTCTCGGGCCCCACGCCTTGGGTCCGCAGAGCGACGGCCCGCCGACCCCAAGTGCTGAGCCTGGATGGTCGCGACGAACCGCAGGCCGTCGAGGCCCCGGTCGATATCGCCGGCCGCCTGGCTCGCCCCGGAACCACAAATCGCTATCTAGTGCGGCTCGAGGGCGGGCGGAAATGGCGGTTCGAGCTGCTGGCCCAGGAAGCCGGCTCGCCGCTGGATGGCGTGATCTCCGTGCGATTGCCCGGCGGGCGTGGGCTGGGCTCCAACGACGATGCCGACAACCGACTCGATCCGCAACTTGAGGTCGACGTGCCCGGCGACGCCGAGGCCGTAGTCGTCGAAGTCCGCGACCTGCTGGATCGCGGCGGCCCAGCCAGCGTGTATCACCTCAGTATCACCCCGGCCGACGAACCGCGCTACGCCCTGACTGTGCCGCAGGGGATCATCACCGTTCCCCGGGGCGGTCGCACTTTGGTGCCCATCACGGTTCAGCGTCACGGGCCCGTCGGGCCGCTGCGGATCGATCCGCCCGATTGGCTGGCCGAGCTGTGGCCCAGCGAGCCGGTCATCATCCCCCCGGGACGGAAACTCGCTTTCGTCAGCCTGCGGGCGTTGGCGGGCCAGCCGCTGGACTCGCGGGTGCAGGAAGTGTTGGCCCAGCGGGAGAACGATCCCGAGGCCCTGGCCATGCCGATCACCGGTCCCGCCACGGCGGTCACCCGGGCCGATTTGCAGCAGGCCAGCCAATTGGCCTTTGCGGTGGTGCCGCCAGCCCCCATCGATGTGGAATGGGTCGGCCCGACGGATTTCGAGTGGTCGGCCGATCAAACGCCCGAGATTCCGTTGGCGATCCGCGGTCCCGAGGGTGGCAAGCTGCGATTGCGGCTGGTGACCACCCACGAGGTGCCGAATAAGCGGATCAACAACCTCGACCTGCCCGACCCCGACAAGGCCCTGCGATTAGAGCCCCAGTTGACCGAAGCGGCCACCGACGCCGTGGAGACGAGCCTCAAGCTGGTGATTCCGCCGGATTTTCCGACCGACACGGTCCACCAGATGGCCGTCGAGGCCGAATGGCTGGGGGAGAAGGATCAGCAAATCCTGGCCCGGGCCACCACCAGTGTGGCGACCGTCCGCATTCGGGCCAAGCCCGCCGACGACAAGCAGGAATGAGCCGACGAGCAGGAGTCCGCCCCACTCAGGTGCCGAGTGGCTCTTCGGGCGCCATTGCCGCTTCGGAGTGGGCGCGGCACCGCTCGACCCAGGTCTGCCAGGCGGCAAGGACCTCGGCCTGCCGATCGGTGACGCAATTGTTGTAGAGGATCCACTCGCGGATGCTGTGGATGTAGTCTTGGCCGTCGCCGGGAACACCTTGAATGTGCGGCATGGCATTGGCCTCGGGTCGGGGCTGCCATCCCTCGCAAAAATCGAGGATGTCGTCACACATGCGAAGGGCTACTGCAGGGTCCATACCGGGAGCCTCCTTGTGCTCCTGACGTCAGACCGAACATGCTGATCGGGGCCGCCGACCGCGGGGTTCGGGAGGAGGGACAACAAACGAAGCCGGAATCTCTCGATCATCCGCATTTCGCCGAGGGGCCGTCCGTCCACCTTGGCCGAACTCGGGTGAACGATACCATAGCGGGGCAATCGGCTGTTGTCACCCCCTCTACCCCAAAGTAAAGGGGGGCGATCAGCGGAAATGGGGCGAATCGTCGGATTTTGCGGGACTCGTCAACCCCGCTCGTCAGGATGAGTCCGGCCGCTACAATAAGCCAATTGTCGTCAGTCGACCTGTGACCACAGAACCCCTGAGGCGATATTCGCGATGGCCTACCGAGAGTACCAGCGACAGCGCACGATGACGCTGGGCGACCTGCTATTGGAGAACCGCATCATCTTCCTGCAAGGGGAGATTCATGACGGCAACGCCAATGCCCTGGTGATGCAGTTGCTGTACCTGCAAAGCGAGAACCGGCGGCAGGATATCAACTTCTATATCAACAGCCCCGGCGGCAGCGTGACGTCGACGATGGCCATCTACGACACCATGCAGATTCTCTCCTGCCCGGTCGCGACCTACTGCGTGGGCATGGCCGCCAGCGGGGCCGCGGTGCTGCTGGCGGGTGGCACCAAGGGCAAGCGGTTTATCCTGCCCCACGCCAAGGTGATGATCCACCAGCCCCACGGTGGAGTGGGCGGGCAGGTCTCGGATATCGAGATTCAAGCCAACGAAATCGAAAAGACGCGGCGGCAACTGGACGAGATTCTGGCCCATCACACCGGTCAGCCCATCGAACGCATCACCCGCGACACCGATCGCGACTTCTACATGGGGGCCAACGAGTCCAAGGAGTACGGGCTGATCGACGAGGTGCTGACCAAGCCGCCCGAGGTTGACGAGGAGAAATGAGCAAGGCGGTCCCCCGCCGACTCCACGGTTGAGTGCGTTTCGCCGTCGACTTCCATTTGGGCCCGCGTCCGACCACCACGACCCCTGAGGGCGAGTGGCTCCGACGGCCCGTTTCCTCCACACGAGCCTTGCGAGATACCTCCTGCCATGCCGCTGATTCCCTACGTTATTGAGAAAACGGGCCGCGAAGAGCGGGCCATGGACATCTACAGCCGGTTGTTGAAAGACCGGATCGTCTTCCTCGGCACCGAGGTCAACGACGAGGTGGCCAACGCGATTGTCGCCCAGATGCTGTTTCTGCAAAGCGACGATCCGCAGAGCGACATCAAGCTGTACATCAACAGCCCCGGCGGCAGCGTCTCGGCCGGGTTGGCGATTTACGACACCATGCAGTTTGTCAGTTGCGACGTGGCGACCTACTGCATTGGCCAGGCGGCCAGCATGGGCGCGGTGCTGCTGACCGCCGGCGTCAAGGGCAAGCGATTTGCCCTGCCCAATGCCCGGATCATGATCCACCAGCCGTTGGCCGGCATGCGGGGCCGCGCCTCGGAGATTGCCATCTACGCCAACGAGTATCGCAAGACCAAGCAGAAGCTCAACGAGATTCTGGTCCGGCACACTGGCAAGACGGTCGATCAGATTGAGAAAGACACCGATCGCGACACCTTCTTGAGTGCCGCCGAATCCAAGGACTACGGCCTGATCGACGAAGTCGTCGAGACGATGAAGCAGCAGCCCTCGGGCTGATGAGCCTGTCGCTGGCAACACGCCCAGCGCGCGTTGTCAGTCGTACCCGTGCGCGGGCAAGGCGCAGGACGCTTGGCCGGCCACCGCCCGCGGGATCCCGGACCCTTCTCCTTGGGAACCATAAGCCCTGATGAATCCCGCAACCACCTCGGCCGAGGACGTGGCCACGCTGCACTGGTCCGACGACGCCGGCGGTCACCTGGTGCTGATCGACCAGACGCAACTGCCTGGCGAGATGGTCCTGTTGGCATGCCACGACGTGGAAACCGTATGGGAGGCGATTCGCAGCTTGCGGGTCCGTGGGGCCCCGGCCATCGGAATCGCCGCCGCCTACGGTGTGTGCGTGGGACTCAAGCCGCATCGCGCCGCCAGTGCCGCTGGCTTTCGCGAGGAATTGCTGCGGCTGGTCGACTATCTGGCCAGCAGCCGGCCCACGGCGGTGAACCTTTTCTGGGCCCTGGACCGTATGAAAACCCGGGGCCTGACCGAGTTGGAGTCCCAGACCCCGCCCGACGAGGTCTGGGCCCGCCTGCTGGACGAGGCCCGGGCCATCGAAGCCGAGGATCGCGCCATGTGCGTGGCCATCGGCCAACATGGCCAACAGGTGCTTGAAGATGGTTGGGGCGTGCTGACGCATTGCAATGCCGGGGGCTTGGCCACGGCCGCCTACGGCACGGCGCTGAGCGTGTTTTACCATGCCCACCAGGCGGGCAAACGCCTGCATGTGTATGCCGACGAGACTCGCCCGCTGCTGCAAGGGGCGCGACTCACAAGCTGGGAGCTGCAACGTTGGGGAATTCCCGTCACGGTGCTGTGCGATTCGATGGCCGCGGTGCTGATGCAGGCCTCTCGGGTGCAGGCCGTGGTGACCGGGGCCGACCGGAGTGCCGCCAATGGCGACGCGGCCACCAAGATTGGCACCTATGGCCTGGCCTGCCTGGCGGCCTTCCACGATGTGCCGTTTTACGTCGCCGCGCCCAGCAGCACCTTCGATCTGGCCACGCCCGACGGTGCGGCCATCCCCATCGAACAGCGGAGCCCCACCGAAGTCAGCCACGGCTTCGGGCGGCAAACGGTGCCGGATGGCGTGGACGTCTACAATCCCGCCTTCGATGTCACGCCGGCCAGGCTGATTCGCGGCCTGATCTGCGAGCACGGCCTCATCCAGCCCGTCTGCGAGGACCGCATCCGCGCGGTCCTGGGCGGGGCCTCGGCCCAGGCCTGACCGCCGGCACAACCGGCCGGGTCCCGTTTCCTTGGCCTGGGCCAGGCGTTAGTTTAGTGGCAGTCCGTGGCCCCAGCGGCACCGGCGGGCAATCCGGCCTGCGGTGCGATGATGGGTCCG
>JBJHDE010000255.1:0-2601 GCA_050486385.1 Planctomycetales bacterium
GCCGTGGCCGAGGTCCTGGCCGCCGACCGCCAAACCGCTGCGTCGGAACCGCCGCGACTGGATGGCGACCTGGCTTACCTGGGCAGCCCCGACGAGGCCGCGGGCGATCCCGGCGCCATGGTCGTCGGTAGCCAGAATCAGCGTTGGATCTGCTTCAGCGGTACCGGCGAAGTCGCCAAAAGCCAAGATGGCCAAAGTTATTACGAACGCCTTCGCATCGGCCGTCGTCCCGTGGACCTGGCCCTGGACGAGGCGGGCGATCGGCTGTTCGTGGTCGATGAGTTCAGCGACACGGTCGTGATTGTCCGGGCGTCGCGGCTCAAGATCCTGGCGACCATCTCGCTGGGGCCCGCGCCTGAAGCCACCGCGGCCCAACGGGGCGAGGCCCTGTTTTACAACGCGCTGTTTTCGCGGGACGGGTGGTTCAGTTGTCACAGTTGCCATACCGATGGCCATAGCAACGGGCTGGCGAGCGCGAATTTCCCCGAGAACTTTCATGAACTCCGCGGCGACTACGCCTACAACATCGACCTGGCCAGTCCCAGCCGGCAGGTGCCCACCTTGCTGGGCGTGGCGGACACGGGACCGTGGGGATGGGGCGGGCAGTTCGACAAGCTCGAAGATCAAGTCCACAAGAGCCTGGAAGTGACCATGCAGTCGGCCGAGTTCAATCCGCAACACGTGGCCGACCTGACCGCCTTTCTGAAAACGCTCGAAGTCCCAGCGGCGACGATCTCCGCCGAGGATCCCCAGGCGGTCGCCGGTCGCGCGGTCTTCGAGCGTCAGGGCTGTGCCGATTGCCACGCGGGTCGCCATTTCACCACCGCCGGCGTGTTCGATGTCGGCGTGCATGAAAAGAACGGCCGCACCGAGTTCAATCCGCCCAGCCTGCGAGCCGTCGGGCATCGCCGGGCCTTTCTGCATGACGGCCGGGCCACGACCCTGGACGATGCCGTCCGCCTGCATCAACCCGACGCCTGGCGGGCACTGGACGCCAGCAACCGCCGCGCGTTGGTGCGATATCTGCAAAGTTTGTAGCGTCGGCCAAGCAGGCCGTCGTCTGGTACGAATCGGCAGCCCGTCGCGTTCCTCAACCCAGAATGTCGGCTGCCGTTCCAATGAAAACACCGCCACTCCGATGCCGGCGTGGCGGTGTTTGGCGTATTGCGTTGCTGGCTGTTTAAGCCCGAGACGCTGACTTTATTGGATGATGATGTCGCGGGCGGTCATGCCCGAGGGAATCATCGGTAGCACGTGGGCCTGGTAGGGGCACGTCACATCCAGCACGAAGGGCCCGGGATACTCGATCATCTCGCGGAGGGCGTCGTCCAGGTCTTCCCGCTTCGAGACATTGGCCGCGCCACAACCAAAGCCCTTGGCAATCGACACGAAGTCCGGGTACCGCAGGTCGTTGCCCAGGCCGTTGCCTTGGCCCACGGCCTCGGGATGGTGAATCGGTCCCAGGTAAGTGTGGGCCCGGTTGCCAGCCATGAAGCGGTCTTCCCACTGAACAACCATTCCCAGGTGCTGGTTGTTCAACAGCAGCACCTTGACGGGAATCTCTTCACAGTAACAGGTGGCCAGCTCCTGAATGTTCATCAGGAAGCTGCCATCGCCGTCGATATCCACGACCAGCCGATCGGGAAACGCCACTTTGGCACCCATGGCCGCGGGCAACCCAAACCCCATGGTCCCCAGACCGCTGCTGGACAGCCACGACCGCGGCTGACGGAAATCGAAGTACTGGGCGGCAAACATCTGATGCTGCCCCACCCCGACCGAGATGATCGGGTCCTGGTCGCGGGCCAGCACGCTCAGCCGTTGAATGGCGTGTTGCGGCAGGATGCCACGATCCCACTGTTCGTCGAACTTCAGCGGATACTCGGCCCGCCAACGGTTGATCCGCTCCCACCACTCGTCGAGCCCGCCTTCGGGCGGTTCCACAACCTTGTTCAGTTCCGCCAGGGCGTACTTCACGTCGCTGGCAATCGGGTAGTGCGCCGACTTGTTCTTGTTGATTTCCGACGGGTCGATGTCGATGTGGACGATCTTGGCGTGCTTGGCGAACTCGCTGAGCTTGCCGGTCACGCGATCGTCAAACCGCACGCCAAAGGCCAACAGCAGGTCGGCTTCGTCCACCGCGTAGTTGGAATACACCGTGCCGTGCATGCCCAACATGCGGAGACTCTTCTCGTCGTCGACCGGATAGGCCCCCAGTCCCATGAGCGTCATGGTCACGGGGATGCCCGTGCGTTTCACGAACTCGCGGAGTTCTTCGCTGGCATTGCCGCTGATGACGCCGCCGCCGGCATAAATCACCGGTCGCCGCGATCGCTTGATCGCCGCCGCCACCTGCTGAATCTGCTCGGGCAAGGCATGCTGCTTGACCGGACGATAGCCCGGCAGGTTCATCGGCGGATCGAAGTCCGGAACCAGCGTCTGCTCTTGAATGTCCTTGGGCACGTCAATCAACACCGGCCCCGGTCGGCCCGACATCGCAATGTGGAAGGCCTCCTTGACCACCCGCGTCACGTCCTCAACCCGCGTCACCAGGTAGTGGTGCTTGGTGATGCCGCGGCAGATGTCGACGATCGGCGTTTC
>JBJHDE010000255.1:2611-7606 GCA_050486385.1 Planctomycetales bacterium
TCCTGGAACGCATCGGTTCCAAACACCGGCGTCTTGACCTGCCCGGTGATGGCAATCAACGGCACCGAGTCCATCCGGGCGTCGGCAATCGCGGTCACCAGATTGGTGGCCCCGGGTCCGCTGGTGGCCATGCACACGCCCGGCTGACCGCTTGCGCGGGCCAAGCCCTGAGCCGCGAAGCTGCCGCCTTGCTCGTGGCGGGGCAACACCGTGCGGATGCGGTCTTTGTACTTGGTGAGCGACTGATGGAGGGGCATGCTCGCCCCACCCGGATAGGCGAATACGACCTCCACCCCGTGCTCCAGCAGCGCTTCGATCAGGGCATCGGCCCCGTTGATCAGTTTGGATGTGGGCTTCGTGCTCAGCGGCGGAGTTCGATCAATGGTCGACACAGCTTCCCACCGTAGGAGGGACAAACGGGGCAAACGCCCCGCACGACGGTCGCACAGGGCAGGAAGTGTAGTGTAAGTTAAGGGGACGAAATCGGCAAACGATTTGACCGCAACTCCCCGAAGGTCGGTTGTCGCGGCGGGGCCTTCCCAAAACCGTAGGCCATCCGCGGCCCAAACCGTCCTCAGGAGACGCTCAGCTTGCCGGAGGTTCGCAGGTACTCGATGACCTCTTGGGCCAACTCGTCGATCCCCTTCTCGGCGCTCTTGAGCACCAGTTCCGGCTTGTTCGGGGCCTCGTAGGGGTCGTCGATGCCGGTAAAGCCCTTGATTTCGCCGGCCCGGGCCTTTTTGTACAGGCCCTTGGGATCGCGCTGCTCGCACACCTCAAGGGGGGCATCCACAAAGACCTCGACAAAGTCGCCATCGTTGAGCATCGCCCGGACCCCGTCGCGGTCGCGACGGTAGGGACTAATGAAGGCGGTCAGGGTCAACAGCCCGGTCTGGGCGAACAACTGGGCCACCGCCCCGATGCGGCGGATGTTCTCTTCGCGATCCTCGGCCGAAAAGCCCAGGCCAAACCGCTTGGCGAAATCCTCGCCGTGACGCTCTTTCAGCATGCCCGGGCCAGCACTCAACCCGTGCCGCACGTTGTCGCCATCCAACACCACGCTCCGGTGGCCGGCCTGATGCAGCATGTGGTCCACGGTGTTGGCAATCGTGCTCTTGCCGCAACCGCTGAAGCCGGTGAACCACACCACGCAGCCACGGTGGCCGTTGAGGCTCTCGCGGTCTTCGCGGCTGACGGAGTGCTCGTGCCAATGGACGTTCGTGTCGTTGCTCATGACGCCGGAAAGATGGTAGTAGGAAGTCGGTCGGGGCAATACGGTGCGGTCAGCCCCCCACGCCCTCGGGCGTTGGCGGATCGGACTCGCTAGCGGACTATACGCGATTTTCACCGGCCTGTCTGCCCGTCGTCGCCCTGCCCCAAGCGGTCGGTTGTCGCAACCCGCGGGGGGCAAACGACTCGATCGGTCCGCGGATCTTCCGGCGCCGCCATCAACCAGCCATTATCTGCCGGCCAGCCAAGCGAAATACATCATCAGGGCCACCAGCGCCACCACCAAAGTACACCCGGCCACCAGCGAACGCTCGCGGGTCTCGCGGGTGAGCAATTCCAGCTCCTCGTCATACTCCTCCGAGGGGTCCGGCTCGCCCGGGACGCCTCCTTCGCACCACTCGCACAGGGGATGAAAGCGGGGGATAAACGCCTCGTCGCACAGCGGGCACAGGACAAACAGCACTGGCGGCACGCCGTCCTCATCCGAGGGGTCAATCCGCTCGCCCGAGGCCACCACATCGTGGATGTCGGGCGGCGTCTCGGCCCGAGCGAACTCCGTCCCGGTTGTGCCACAGTAGGGGCAAATCGCCACGCGGGACTTGTGGCATTTGGGACAGGTCGGCCACGCCACCAACTCGGGCCCATCGCGGCGGGTCTGCAAGTCCGGGCGTGCGGTCAAATCGACCAAGGCTGAAGGCGGCCCCTCGGGCAGGGCCTGGATCCCGCGGATGATCGCCCGCGCCTGGTCGGCCTGCTCTTGGGGCACCGTCACCCGCAGCCGCATGGCCCAGCCGGCGGCCTCGACGCCAAGACCGCCGGAGAGGATGGCGTTGTTGACCCGGGCGGGAATGCGTTCGGTCCGCAGATGCATGGCCACGGCCGAGGCCTCGGCCAGGCGGGTCGTGGTGAAGACTTCTTCGAAGTGGGTGTCGGGATGGGTCTCGCCGCCCAGGTCGATGATCTTGAGGCCGTTCTCGCGGGGCCAGATATCGGCCAGGCTGGGCCAGGAGGCATCGTCCACGACCGCCTCGACCACGTAGTCGGGCTGATCGTCCTGGTGCCGGCGGACCTCGGCCGAGGCCAAACCCGATTCATTGAGCCAGTTGGCCAGCCGCATGGCCTTGTTCAAGGTGCTGGCTTCCCACAGCACGACGCGGACGTTCGCTTCGTTCACCCATCCTCCCCCGTGCCATCGCCCTGGCTTTCCATACGTGCCGCACAGCATAGCCCGAGGCACCTCCCCTGGAAAAGGGGCCTGCACGGTGGGCAGGCCGTGGTGCGAAGGGTCGCCCGAAAGGTTTGTGTTTGGTGCATGGGGGGTGTACCGTAAACCGCGTCTCGTCGCTCGTTGAACAACTGCCCCGGAATAAAGGCCCCCCGAGATGCGCGCTGCCTTGGTGTTGGTATTGCTTGGCAGTCTGGTCATGGGACCGGTTGCCTGGAAAAGTGAACTCGCGGTCCTGGCGCCCGAGGAGACTTCGCCCGACAAGCGGCATGGCAAGCTGACCACCCTCAACGATCGTTTCTTGATGGAGGTCCCCGAATCGCGTGAAGCCTGGGAGGCCCGGGCCGAAGATCTGCGGATGCGGGTCCGCGTGGCCCTGGGGCTATGGCCCGAACCCACCCGCACGCCGCTTGAGCCGTGGATCGGCAACACGATTGAAGGCGAGGGCTACACGATTGAAGGAGTCAGCTTTCAAAGCATGCCCGGCCACCTGGTCTCGGGCAGCCTGTTTCGCCCAGTGGGCTTCGAGGGGCCCCGGCCCGTGGTGCTGTGTCCGCACGGTCATTGGTCCAACGGGCGATTCTACACCGTCAGCGAAACCAACATCCGTGCGCAAATCACCCGTGGTGAAGAGCGCTTCGAGGACGGCGGCCGCAATCCGATGATTGCCCGCTGCGTGCAGCTTGCGCGGATGGGCTGCGTGGTGCTGTTGTACGACATGCTGGGTTATGCCGACAGTCAACAGCTTGAGCATCGCTCGGGACCGCGGCCCGATGTGAACACGCCCGAGCGGTGGAGCCTGTTCGGTTCGCAAGCCGAACTGCGATTGCAACACACCATGGGCCTGCAAACCTGGAACAGCGTGCGGGCGCTGGACTTTTTGTTAACACTCGACGAGGCCGACCCCCAGCGGATCGGCGTGACCGGCGCCAGCGGCGGGGCCACGCAGACCTTCTTTTTGACCGCCGTCGATCCCCGGCCCGCGGTCGCCTTTCCGGCGGTGATGGTCTCGGTCAACATGCAGGGAGGCTGCCCCTGCGAGAATGCCCCCTACTTGCGCATCGACGGCGGCAACATCGACCTGGCCGCGCTGTTTGCTCCCAAGCCCTTGGGCCTGTCGGCCGCCGACGATTGGACGCACGACCTGGAGACCTACGGCCTGCCCGAACTCAAGAAAGTCTGGAGCCTGTACGATCAACCCGACCTGGTGACCGGCAAGGCCTTTTTGCAGTTCAAACACAATTACAATTACGTCTCGCGGTCGATGATGTATCACTGGTTCAACAAACATCTGAAGCTGGGTGTGCAGGAGCCCATCGTCGAAGAAGATTATCCCCTGCCCAGCCGCGAGCAATTGACCGTCTGGAGTGACGAGAATCCCCAACCGCCCGGCGGCATCGAGCACGAGACCGCCTTGCTGGCCGGGTGGGACGACGACCGCAATCGGCACCAGGAGCAACTCGTGCACGATGCGGCCGATGGTCTGCAACAGTATCGCGATGTCGTGGGCCGGGCGTTTGCCGTGATGGTCGGACGTTCGATGCCCTCGGCCGATCCCCAACGGGTCGAAGTGCGGAGCCGCGACCAGCAAGCCTATGGGACGCGACTCAAGGTGCTGTATCACTGGCCCGAGCACGGCGAGATTGTGCCGGCTTTGGTGCTGGAGCCCCGCGAGGCCCCGACCGCCACGGTCGTGTGGCTGTCACGCGAGGGCAAGCTGGGCCTGTTCGATACCGACACCGCCCAGCCCACGCCCGGCGTGGCGGCATTGTTGGAACGCGGTATACGGGTGATTGGGCTGGATCTGTTCGAGCAGGGCGAGAACCGCACGGCCGATTCGCCCGAGGACCGCGCTCGGGTGAACGAAAGCCGTTGGCAGTATTCGGGCCATACCCACGGGTTCAATCACCCGTTGTTTGCCCAACGGGTCCACGATGTGATGAACGTCGTCTCGACGGCCAGTCGGGCGACGGGCGGTTCCGACCGCGTGGGCTTGGTGGCCCTGGATGCCGACACGGCCCCCATCGCCTTGGCCGCCAAGGCCACTGGCGGGGCCACGGCGATTGAGGCCCTGGCCGTGGACACCCGGGGTTGGCGATTTGACACCATCGCCCGCATTGACGATCCGGCGTTTTGGCCGGGGGCGGTGAAATACGGGGACGTGCCGGGCTTGTTGAGTCTCGCGGCTCCCAGCCCGGTGCTGTTGGCCGGGGAAGCCGCCTTGCCCGAGGTCGCTCAGGCGACCTATGCCGCCGCCGACGCCCGCGAGCGGCTCATGCTGGCCACGGATCGCCCCCTCGCCCAGCAAGTCGCCGCCTGGATGGCCCAACACCTGGGTGAGCCCGAGGAGTGAAGTTGCCGGCGAAGCAGCAAAGTTGGCCACCCACGGGTCGAACGCTTGGCCGGGGTGTTGGTGAGGTTCTTGTTCAATGAGAACCGTGAATGCCTGCAAGAGGCCCAGATGTGCCTTTCTTCACTAAAAAGTGTGCCACTGCTAGCTGGCAAGCAGTGCGACATTCAGGTTGATGTTTAGCAGTCGA
>JBJHDE010000256.1:0-7577 GCA_050486385.1 Planctomycetales bacterium
AGACAGTGTGCCGGGTGACTCGCAGGTGCTTGAAGTTGGCGAAGGTATCGCGGACCAACCCCTTGTACAAACTCCCCAGATTCTTCGAACTGAACCCGAACGGGTTGCGGCCCAGAAAGTGGTGAAAATACCAATTGATGAACTGCCAGTCGAAGCCGTTATTGTCGGAGATGAACATAGGCCGACCCTGGCTATTGGCGTTCACCCAGTCGGCAAACTGCTGCATGACCTGGGCGGGATCCTCAAACTCCAGGCACTGTTCGCGAGTGAAGCCGCTGGCCGCCAGGGCCTCGGGGATGAACGCCTCGGCGATGGGGTGGAGTCGGCCATAGAAGCTGCGATTGAGTTCCGGTTCCACCACGATCGCGCCAAAACACACCATCGAATAATCACCCGGGATCGGGCCATCCGCTTCGACATCCACCATGATAAACGACATGGTTCGCTCTCGATGTATGCGTCCGGTTCAAAGCGGCCGTGGGATCGCTGGAAAGGCAATGCCTGCCCACTCGGTCCGATGTTGGGATCACGGGGCCCGTCGGCTGACATGCCCACATCGCGAAGCCGGCGGGGCATGGAGTCACTGAGCTTGCCACTATTCCGGGATCCGAATCCCGGTCGATTTGCAACAGTCCCTGGCTCGGTGTCTTCCAGTCGACACATGCCCCGTCAATAACGGACCGGTCAGCTTCGCCCATCTCATGCCCAAGTCGCTTCACGATGTCGATGAGTTTCACTGCTATGTCTCCGCAAGGTTAGTAGCCATGGCCCTAAATCGACATGCCCTCCGGACTCTCTTCCTGCGGGCTATTCACAGAAAAAATGTCGCAATAACGGCTCACAGGCCCTACTGCTGGGGCCGTTGTCGCGGGGGACCGAACAGGATCAGCACGATCGACAACAGCACAAAACCGGAACAGCCGGCGGTGAAGCCGAAGCTCCAGAGTTGCGCGGTGACAAGGTTATCGGCAAGCTGGCGCGGGTTGGGCATCTGGGCCGATGCCACCGATCGAAGCGCCAGCCAGTGGGGCAAAGGAATCAGCAAGCCATTCAACAGGGCCAACGCGATGGACACCCCAAGCCACCGACTCAACCGTCGCCGCCTCCCATCCCGTTTCTGGCCCGGCTCTTGGGGAACCTCATAGGGGTTCGTCATCGCAAGCACCATGGCGCAAGAGTGCCAGCGGTTCCAACCTACCCCACAACGGGTTTGCCGGAGGTTTGACTCACACCGCCCGCTCGTCCCGTGAATGGTTTTCGCAATGTCATCCAGGTCACGGGCGAACTGACCGCGACTGCTGACCCAATCTTATGACCCGATCGGGGGCGGAACGGCTACCGCAGGGCGATCAGCAGGAAGATCGCGGCGAGAAAGACCGCGGAGGCGACGCCGAGGAACATGAGAATCTGGTTGCTCAGATCCTCACTGGCTTCGGCCTGTGGGCTATCGTCGAGTTCTTCGACGTGGGTCTCGGCGGGCAGGGCCAAGGGCGAGACGGGTCGTGCTGGCCGAGTCCACGTGGGCGTATCACTGACCGGCGAGGTCGCCAGTTCGCGATGCAAGGACATCGACGAAAACGTGCCTTCCTCCAGCAACGTGGCGTCGTCCAGCATCGAGGGCTCGATGTCCTCGGGATCGCCTAAAGCCACCAGGCTGGAGGGAATTTCTTCGATTGCAGGCATCTCCGGCAGCGTCCTCGTTTCAACCGGGGGAAGTTCCTGGGGCGGAGGCGAGTCATCGACCGTGTCGTGCTCGTTGAGGTCGATCTCCTGGGTGTCTAACACCGAGGCCTCGGCATCGTCGACGATGTAGACCTGCGAGTCGTCCCACAGCAATCGCTTGCCCCGGGCATGCTCAGCTTCTTCGTCGTCGGAGTTGCCGGAGTCTTCCTCGCCCAACACATGGGGGCCACCGTCCACTTCCAGTGAAGCGCTCGGGTCCACGGCCACCCGCCGCATGGCGGCCACCGTGGTGCTCAGCAAGGCGGCGGCATACTCTTCTTCATCGGAGTAGGTCTTACGTTCCTGGGCGGGATCGACCCCCAGGCATTCGAGCATGTGCTCGGCCTTCTCCAGGGGATAGGTCCGCAGCAACTGGCCCAAGAACTGCCGAAAATCCGTCTGGCCCAGGGCGTCGCGAAACGACTCCCATCGCCCCACCAGATGCCGGGGATTGTGGTCCAGCACCCGACGGCGGCAGGCAGCCGCCACGGTGGGCAACGACAACCGGCTGGCGCAGGTGCCCGCCAGGATGAGAAACTGATCGCGAATCAAGGGTCGACGACGGCTCTCGGCGGCTCGGGCCAAGTGCAGATAAAGACCCAAGCGGTCGTACGGTGTGCTGGTCGACATAATCAGAACGACCGCTAAGCTTTCCAACGAAGACGGGGCCACAGTCGCAATGTCCCTTGCTTTGCGACCTCCTCCAATCTTTACGGGCGTGGGGCTTTCCCGCAACCAAATTCTCGCCCCTCCGGCTAACAAATACCAATTTACTGGGAATTGCCTCCGACGCGGGTGCTGTCGCCCCCCCACCCACGACCTTCCGCATGGATCACCCCTCCTCACGGCTGTGGCTGACTAGCCCCGATGGCCAGTCCTGGCTGGAGCAAGCCGCCCAGGCCGAACCCGCCGGCCGGCTCGATCCCCTGCGGGCGATCGAACGATTGCGGCGGGACGGCTGCCCCCAACCGGGCTGGATTGTGGAACAATGGCAACTCCGCCATCGAGCACGGGCCAAGTTCGCCCACCCCGAGCGGATGCTGTTCACGCCCGAGCGTCTCGAGCAGTCCACCGATGAGGGGGTCGCCCACTACAAAGCCCAGCGGGTTCCGCCCGATTGCCGTCGCCTGGCGGATTTGTGTTGTGGGCTGGGGGGCGACGCCATGGCCCTGGCCACCCGATCCCAAGCAACGCTGCTGGTGGACCTCGACCCTGTGGCCGTTGGCATGGCCGAGTTCAATGTGCGGCAGCAACCGCACGTGGTCGGTCGGGTCGAAGGCCGCTGTCAGAACGTCGGGGCGTTTGCCGACGCCGTGGACGTTTGGCACATCGACCCCGATCGCCGACCCGGCGGAGCACGCACCACCCAGCTTGAGCACTGTTTGCCGGGGCAAGCGATCCTGGAGGCCCTCGTCGCCGCCCAGCCGAATGGCATCGTCAAACTGGCTCCCGCGACCCAAGTGCCCGAGGACTGGCAGGCCACCTGCGAGCGAGAGTGGATCGCCCACCGCGGCGAGTGCCGACAGCAAGTCCTCTGGTGGGGCGACCTGGCAACCACGCCCGGCCAGCATCGGGCGACGAGCCTCGACGTAACTCGTGGAGCAGTCGCCAGTTTCGTCGCCCAACCCACCGACACCTGGCCGTTGGCCCAGCAACTTGGCCGCTACTTGGGCGAACCCAGCCCGGCCGTGCTGGCGGCTCAGTTGGCCGGTTCCCTGGCCGAACAAGCCGGCCTGCGCGCCCTAGCCCCCAGGGTGCCGTATTTCACCGGCGACCAGCCTCCCGCCGGCGGGCTCTGGCAGTCGTTCGAGGTGGTCGAGGTCCTCGGCTTCCACCGCAAACGCATCGCCACTTGGCTGCAAACCCACGACATCGGAAAGGTGGAAGTCAAACGCCGCGGGCTTCCGCTCGACCCCCTGGCCCTGCAACGCCAGTGGCAATCCAAGCGACCCGGCCATTGCGTGCTCATCCTCACACCCTGGCAAGGCCAAGCCGCCTGCCTGGTCGCCAAGCGGGTGAATGCCGCCGAGTGAGTCGCAAGCCCGGTTCCGCCATTGTCCAGACGCCCGCCGCGCCCTCAGCTCATCAGCAGCCACAACGAGGGGGTCGCTGGACTGGTCTTTCCTGGCGGTCGGCCTTGGTTTAAGTTGCCGCCCCCAAACTCTGTGTCCCAGCGGATGCCAGGAGGGCAGCGCGGTGCGATTGGTCACGTTTATCGAATCGGCCGACCACGTTTGCTACCGCTACCGGGTGGCCGCCTACGCCGAAGCCCTGGCCGCCCGCGGCTGGACGATCGAGCCGATCCCCTTGGCCCGCAACGCTTTTCAGCGAATCGAGCAACTGCGGTCCGTTCGCCATGCCGACGCCGTGTTGATCCAGCGCCGCCTGCTGGCCGCCTGGCAATTGGCCCTGCTGCGGCGCTCCGCCAAGGTGTTGCTGTTTGATTTCGACGACGCGATCTATCTCCGCGACAGCAACAGTCGCAAGCCGCCCCGCAGCCTGGGACGGATGTGGGCCTTCTATTGGATGATGCGGGCGGTCGACGGCGTATCGGCCGGCAATCCGGTCTTGGCCGCCGAGGCCCGCGGCTATCTCGACCCGGCTCGGGTGACGCTGTTGCCCACGACCGTCGACCCCCAGCGGTATCCCACCGCGGCTCATGGCGACCCCACCCGACGCCGTCGCGGGCTGCGAATCGCCTGGATCGGCAGTCGCAGCACCATGCAATCCCTGCACGATGCCCAACGCGGCCTGCAACTGGCCGCCGAGCGTTTGCCCGCCATGCAGTTGCATGTGATCTGCGATGACGCACCGGTCATCCCGGGCGTGGCCGTCGTGCGACGCCCCTGGTCGTCGGCCACCGAGGCGGCTGACCTGGCCGACTGCGATGTGGGCTTGAGCTGGCTGCCGCGTCACCCGTGGAGCGAGGGCAAGTGCGGACTCAAGGTGTTGCAGTACCAGGCCGCGGGTCTGCCCGTGGTGGCCAACCGGTTTGGCGAGCACGAGCGGATGATTCGCGACAACCGCGAGGGGCTGCTGTGCGATTCGCCCGAACACCTGGCCCAAGCCCTTGAGCGTTTGGCCGACGACTGTGCCCTGCGTGGCGCGTTGGGCCGGGCGGCACGGAAACATGTCGAACGCCAGTTCAGCACCCAGGTCTGGGGTGAACAATTCGCCGCCTGGGTCGATGACACATGGCGACGGTGCCTGGGGCATCCGCGAGTGGCCGCCCAGCCGCAAAAGCCGTCGACGGCGACAGTGTCGTCTCAGGTGTTCGATCGGGAGGCCGCATGATGCAACCATCGGCAAAACCTGGCTGGCCTTGGCGGAATGGCCGACGATTGCTGGGCCTGCTGCTCGGCTTGGCCCCAGTGATTGTGGGCTGTCAGATGCTCGGTTCGATGGGTGGTATTCCCAAGAAAACCACCACGCACCGCGGGCAACTCGTGTTTTACACCGAAGGCGCCGACCTTCCCGATGAAAAAACCCTGCACGAGCTTGACGCCCTGCGCTTGTGGCTGGCCAACGATTTGGAAATGCCCATTGCGCCGGATCCGATTCGCATTTACCTGATGCCCAACCAGGATGCGTTTCTGACATTCATGCAGGCTCAGTATCCCCACCTGCCACCCCGACGGGCGTTCTTTGTTCATCGCGATCATCGACTGACGGTGTATGCCTATCATCACGAGGACCTGGCCGAAGACCTCCGCCACGAGGTCACCCACGGTTACCTGCACGCCACCATTCCCGACATTCCCTTGTGGTTGGATGAGGGCCTGGCAGAGTATTATGAGGTCGGCAGAAAACTCAATGGCCTGAATATGCCCCACGCCCGCCTGCTGTACCGTGAACACGACCGCGGGCGTTGGGAGCCGAATCTGCGAGCACTGGAAGACCTCGAGGGCCTGGAAGAGATGACCCAGATCCACTATGCCGAGAGTTGGGCCTGGGTTCACCTCTTAATGAAAACCTCGCCCGAAAGTCGCAAGCTACTGGTCGATCACATCAACATGCTGCGGCACAATCAGCACCCCGTTCCTCTTTCGACCCGCATTTCGCAACTCCCTTCCGACATGCTCGTTCAGCACATTTACCTCCTCAACGCCCAGCAAACCCCCACGTCATCGCCCTAAACCACCTTTTTTGCACCGCTTTTTTCACCCCTTTTTATCACGCTAACCTCACCTCCAACCCACCAGTTTCTACTTTGCTTTCCCAGCAACAGCAAAGACACCGCCCCCACCTGCTGTTCCCTTCCGGCCCCACGCCGCACCCTTCTCACCCACACCCCACCGCTTCAATAACGCCCCAGTCGTTTGACTGCGGAAACCGGGCGGTCCCACACGTAATCGCCCACCGATCAACACGCTTCAATGAGGCCGCAGTCGTTTGACTGCGGAAACTTCAGCTACAGCCCTGATATTGTCGGGCTAGATACGGCTTCAATGAGGCCGCAGTCGTTTGACTGCGGAAACTTTCGTCGAGTCGGCGAGATGCTCGAGCGGGAATACGCTTCAATGAGGCCGCAGTCGTTTGACTGCGGAAACCGAATTGTGGCGACACAAAGTGTGTGGCATTGCCACAACTTCAATGAGGCCGCAGTCGTTTGACTGCGGAAACCCCTGAGCAAACTCCTTGGCCGCGCCAGCCAGGCGGTCACTTCAATGAGGCCGCAGTCGTTTGACTGCGGAAACCGCATTTTATCACCTCAGGCAAATGGGGTCGGCTTGTACTTCAATGAGGCCGCAGTCGTTTGACTGCGGAAACGTTGCGCAGCACGTAGGCGTAGCCGTTGCCGCGCGTACTTCAATGAGGCCGCAGTCGTTTGACTGCGGAAACCCGGTCGGCTCGACCTGGTTGGCGTGTCCCAGCTACACTTCAATGAGGCCGCAGTCGTTTGACTGCGGAAACCGCCCCGCCCAAAAGCGCCTCGCGACAATCCAGAGAACTTCAATGAGGCCGCAGTCGTTTGACTGCGGAAACGCTCGCGCTCGAGTCCGCGGTCATCGCGGCGATGGAGTTACTTCAATGAGGCCGCAGTCGTTTGACTGCGGAAACCGACCACCGCTGCGGGCGCGCACACCGGAACCATCAAACTTCAATGAGGCCGCAGTCGTTTGACTGCGGAAACGAAAACCACCCTGGCCGCGAAGTCCACCTCTTGCTACTTCAATGAGGCCGCAGTCGTTTGACTGCGGAAACGTGTGGGGCTGGGGTCTTTCGCGTGTCGTGCGAGAAACTTCAATGAGGCCGCAGTCGTTTGACTGCGGAAACAACGTGCGAAGCATGAACCTCAACGCCGATTGCCGACTTCAATGAGGCCGCAGTCGTTTGACTGCGGAAACTCTCGATCCTGATGACGAAGTTCACCACCCCCGAGACTTCAATGAGGCCGCAGTCGTTTGACTGCGGAAACCATCGAGAACACGGGGCTTTGGCGACGGCCATCACGTACTTCAATGAGGCCGCAGTCGTTTGACTGCGGAAACGCATCAACACAAGCTGGCCATTCAGGATGGCAACATTACTTCAATGAGGCCGCAGTCGTTTGACTGCGGAAACCGCGGTGATCGATGCGATTTTGACAAAGGCCGCATCACTTCAATGAGGCCGCAGTCGTTTGACTGCGGAAACCAACAACGTGCTCTGGAGCTGTCCGCAGCGCGCCGGCGAACTTCAATGAGGCCGCAGTCGTTTGACTGCGGAAACCCGCCTGATAATTCACGCCAGCCGTTCGGGTTACGAACTTCAATGAGGCCGCAGTCGTTTGACTGCGGAAACAACCAACCCCTTGGCGGCACACACAGGAAGACAAGATACGTAAAATAGGCCGCAGTAGAGTTTCTGCCGAA
>JBJHDE010000257.1:0-4908 GCA_050486385.1 Planctomycetales bacterium
ATCCCGGTCGTTGGCGTGTCCTCGCTCGAGGCGTTGGCCGCCAGTGCACGGGACGATCATCCGGGGCACGACATCCTCGTCCTGCTGGATGCCGGGCGCGGCGGGGTCTATGCTTGTTCAGTCATGGTATCCTCTTGGATGGAAGGGTGCGTCTCACCGGCGCTGCCGGAGGAATCGGTCGCGCCATGGCGCTGCAATTGGCCCAGGCAGGCTGTCACCTGTACCTGACCGATTTGACCGAGTCGACACTGGCCGAGATGGCCGCCGAACTCGAACCCCTGGGCGTCGAAGTCCGCTACCTGGCGGTTGACTTAGCCGATGCCGACGAGACCGCCCGACTCGCCCAGCAAGTGCTGGCCGACTTCGGCACCCTCGACATTCTGATCAACAATGCGGGCGTCTGCTTCTATGGCTCGACCCTGCGGATGACCGAACCCCAGTGGGATTGGTTGATGGCCGTCAATCTGATGGCGCCCGTCCGCCTGATCCACGCCCTGCTGCCGGTGCTGGTCGAGCGGCCCGAGGCCCACATCCTCAACGTCTCCAGCATTTACGGTCACGTGGTCATGGGGCGTTCCAGCGGTTACCACCTCACCAAGTTTGCCCTGGTGGGCCTCAGCGAGGCCCTGCGGGCGGAGTTCAATCGCGATGGCCTGGGCGTGACCGCGCTGTGCCCGGGTTTCGTGCGAACCGAGTTCTTCAACCGCATGACCTGCGGCTCGCGAACGCGCGGGGCCCCGGTTCCCCCACGCTGGGTCTGTGTCACGCCCGACCAGGTTGCTCGAAAAGCCCTGTGGGCGATTCGTCGCAATAAGCGGATGGTGTTGGTGGGCTGGTTGGCCCACGGGCTGTATCTGGTGCGACGGATGTTTCCGGGCTTGATCGATACGGTCTACAGTTTCTGCCGTAGCCGCAAACACAAAGCCACCCCGCAGCCAGTGGTCGAGAGCACCACCAGCCGCGCCGCCTGAGTGAGTTGGCAGCGCGGCTGGGGCAAGTGCCCGGCGTTAGACGTAGCTGTTGATGATGTTCTCGATCAACTCCTGCCGACCGCTGGCGTTCGGGGCGATCTCGCCCTTTTCCAGCATGTAGGCTTCCAGCGAGGCGAAGTCGTGCTTGCCTTGCTCGATCTCGGCGCCAACGCCCGAGTCCCAGCTTGCGTAGCGCTCGCGACGCATGCCGTCGAGCACGCCATCGGCCCGGATGGCCGCGGCAATCTTGAGTCCCCGGGCGAACGCATCCATGCCGCCGATGTGGGCGTGGAACAGGTCGACCGGCTCGAAGCTCTCGCGTCGGACCTTGGCGTCGAAGTTCAGACCGCCCGGGGCCAGGCCACCGTTCTTGAGCACAGCGAGCATGACCTCGGTGGTCAGGTAGATGTTGGTGGGAAACTGGTCGGTGTCCCAGCCCAGCAGCAAGTCGCCAGTGTTGGCGTCGATTGACCCCAGCACGCCCTGGGCGGCGGCGTACTCCAGTTCGTGGCCCATTTCATGCCGGGCCAAGGTCGCGTGGTTGGTCTCGATGTTGAGCTTGACGTGCTGTTCCAGGCCGGCCGATCGCAGGAAGTTCAGGCAGGTGGCCGAATCGAAATCGTACTGGTGCTTGGTCGGTTCGTGCGGCTTGGGCTCGAACAGAAACTGGCCGGTGAAGCCAATCTTCTTGGCGTAGTCGACCGCCATGTGCATGAACCGCGCCAGGTGGTCGAGTTCGCGCTTCATGTCGGTGTTCCACAGGCATTGGTAGCCCTCGCGGCCGCCCCAAAACACGTAGTTCTCGCCACCCAGCCGCTGCGTGACCTCGATGGCCTTCTTGACCTGGGCGGCGGCAAAGGCGAAGGCGTCGGCATTCGGGCTGGTGGCCGCCCCGTGCATGAACCGCGGATTGCTGAACATGTTGGCGGTGCCCCACAACAGCTTGATGCCAGAGCGCTGCTGCTCCTCGGCCAGCACATCGGCCACGGCGTCGAGGTTGCGGTTCGTCTCGGCCAGGCTGTCGCCTTCGGGGGCCACATCGCGGTCGTGGAAGCAGTAGAACGGGGCCTGCAACTTCTCGATGAACTCGAAGGCCACCCGCACCCGCTTCTGGGCGTTCTCGACGTTGTCGACCGGGCCCTCCCAGGGACGCTGCATGGTGCCGGGGCCAAACGGGTCGCTGCCGGTCCCGCGGAAGGTGTGCCAGTAGCACACGGCAAACCGCAGGTGATCCTTCATGCTCTTGCCCTCGACCAGCTCGTCGGGGTTGTAGTGCTTGAAGGCCAAGGGGTTACGGCTGGACGGGCCCTCGTACTCGATTTTCGGAACGTCAGGAAAGGCGGCCATGGCTGCGTGTGCGGAGTTCGGGGGGGGAACAATCGAATGGAGCCACACCCGCACGAGTTGGGGCGTGGGTCCGACAATCTGGCCGACCTCCGATGGGTTTGCAAGACGCGCACCGTCCCGGCGGCGCGAACCCGCCTGGCGTCCCGGGCGTCCCTTGTGACGGCAGCCCGGCCAGGCGGGGCCAGGTTAGGCGTGGACGACGGCTCCCCCTCCTTCAATTGGACAGAAGACCCATTGCGAGTCGCCCCAGGGCGACCTATAATTTCGCCTTGTTGATGGTGGCTGTAGCTCAGTTGGTTAGAGCGCTAGATTGTGGATCTAGAGGTCGCGGGTTCGAGCCCCGTCAGCCACCCTTGCACATCAAGCGGGTGGGGCCACAGGCCCTGACATCCGGCTCCAAGAGGACCTCGGGCGTTGTCCGAGGTCTTTTCCGTTTGACATGTTGACGAGGCCCCCCTCGCTGTCTGGGTGGGGGCGAGATTTCCCGTGTTCCCCTTGACCGGCTGAGTGGTTGGTTTAGCATGACGGGTTTCCCGCTGCATTTTTGACCGTGCCACCAGCCAACGGGGTGCCCCGAGAGTGAGCCACCTGCTGATGGACCGTCCTGGGCCCTTCGATCGCCCGGAGCTTGCCTTGCTGGAAGACGCGATCCTAAAGGCCGACGTCCTCATCGAGGCCTTGCACTACATTCGCAAGTTCCGCGGAACGGTGACCGTCATCAAACTGGGCGGCAGCGTGCTGGAACATCCCGCCGCCCTGCGCGACCTGCTGCTGGATGTCGTGTTCATGGAGACCGTCGGCATGCGGCCCGTGCTGGTGCATGGCGGCGGTGCCCGGATCTCGCGGGCGATGCAAGACAATGGTGCCGAGCCCGTGTTCATCCAGGGCCGGCGGGTCACCGATGCCGGGGCCTTGGAGATTGTCGAGCGGGTGCTGGGGCACGAGCTGAACACCTTTATCGCCCAGCGGATCGAGCAGCTCGGCGGTCGGGCCGCCCCGCTGAATTTCCGCACGACCAACGTGCTGTACGGCGAGAAGTTGCGGCTTGAGGGCGACAACGGCGACCCGGTCGATCTGGGCTTCGTGGGGACGGTCAATTCGGTCGACCGCCGCACCATCGAGAACCTGTGCTTCGCCGGCCTGGTGCCCGTGATTCCCTCGCTGTGCCAAGACGCCAGCGGACAGCGCTACAACGTGAATGCCGACACCGCCGCCGTCGCCGTGGCCCGGGCGATTGGCGCCCAGAAGTTGGTCTATCTCAGCGACGTCAGCGGGGTGTGCCGCGATCCCAGCGACCCCGAAAGCCTGGTGGCCAGCCTCACCTCCAGCGAAGTGGAGGACATGATCGCATCGGGCGAAATTCGCGGCGGGATGATTCCCAAGGTCCAGGCCTGCTTGGAGACCCTGGGGAGCGGCGTGCAGAAGGCCCACATCATCGATGGGCGGCTCAAACACTCGCTGTTGCTTGAGATCTTCACCCGGCAGGGCGTCGGTACGGAGATCCTCCCTGGCTGACGGCGCCGGCGACGGCCAGTCGGGGCCTGCGGTTCAACTGACCAAAGCCCTCGGGCAACCCGCGCCGCATCCTCCGTTGAACCGTCTCCCAGGGCGCGACCCGTTTCCCCAGCTCTTTGAAAGTCATCACCGGACGCGGGTGTCTGGTGCAAGGCGTTTTGTTTTCCTTCGGACCCACGAGCACCCCATGGCCACTGCCAGCGAACTGGGAACCTCGGAGATCATCGACCTGTTCAAAAAGGCGGTGATTCCCAACTACGCCCGCTTTCCCGTGGCCTTGGTCCGCGGCGAGGGCTCGCTGGTGTGGGACGCCGAAGGTCGCCGCTACCTGGACTTCTTTCCCGGTTGGGGTTGCAACCTGTTGGGCCATTGTCCGCCGCGGGTGGTCGAGGCCGTGCAGGATCAGGTGGCCAAACTGATTCATGTGCCGAATACCTGGTACACCGAGAGCCAGGGACGCTGGGCCCAGATGCTCAGCGAGCGGAGCTTCGGCGGCCAGGCCTTCTTCTGCAACTCGGGGACCGAGGCCAACGAGGCGGCCATCAAGCTGGCCCGGCTGCACACGCCGCGCGATCGCTACAAGATTATCACCTTCACCGGGGGATTTCATGGGCGAACCCTGGGCAGCACCGCGGCCACGGCTCAACCCAAGTATCATGAGGGCTTGGGCCCGTTGATGGCCGGCTTCGTGTACGCCCCGTTTGGCGACCTGGAAGCCGTCACCCGGCTGATTGATTCCGAGACGGCCGCCATCCTGGTGGAACCGATCCAGGGCGAGGGCGGCGTGCAGCTTCCGCCGGAAGGCTTCTTGGCCGGACTCCGCAGCCTGTGCGACGAGCACGACTTGCTGCTGATGTTCGACGAGGTGCAAACCGGCTGCGGGCGGACGGGCCATTGGTTTGGCTATCAGTATTTCGGGGTCGAGCCCGACGTGGTGACCTTGGCCAAAAGTGTGTGCGGCGGCATTGCCGGCGGGGGGCTGCTCACCAAGCCCGAGATCGCCCCCAGCCTGCGGCCCGGCATGCACGCGGCCACCTTCGGCGGCAATCCGCTGGCCGCCCGAGCTGGCATCGCC
>JBJHDE010000257.1:4918-7557 GCA_050486385.1 Planctomycetales bacterium
CATCGCCACGCTGGAGACGATTGAAGAAGACAACCTGTTGGCCCACGCCACGCGACTGAGCCAACTGTTCCGCAACGAGCTGACCCAACTGGCCGAGCAATGCCCGTTGGTCGCCGAAGTCCGCGTGGCCGGCTTGATGATTGGACTGGACCTGTCAATCGAGGGCGGGCCGATTGTTCATCAGTGCATGGAAGAGGGCTTGCTGATCAACTGCACCCAGGGTCACGTGCTGCGGCTGTTGCCGGCGATGAACCTGCCCGAAGAACAAGCCCGTGAGGGCCTGGCGATTCTGTCACGCGTCTTGACCCGACAGCAGGAGTGACCGTTCGTTCCACGAACCGTCCCCCTGACTTTCGGCCCATCGAGGGCACACCGATGCGACACCTCACGACCTTGGCCGATCTGCGACCGGCCGAAATCGACCACATCTTTGCGATCGCCGAAGACCTGAAAACCAAGTTTCAGGCCGGCCGTCGCGATCCGCTGCTACCCGGGCGGATGATGGCCCTGCTGTTCGAGAAGCCCTCGCTACGAACGCGGGTCAGCTTCGAAGCGGCCATGACCCACTTGGGCGGCGGTTCCATCTTTCTGGGACAAGAGGCCGGCTTCGGTCAGCGCGAAGATATCAGCGATTTCGTCCGCGTGCTCAGCAGCTATGCCGACGTGATCGTGGCCCGTGTCTACAGCCACGACCTGGTCGAGCGCTTTGCCGCCGAGGCTTCGTGCTCGGTGATCAATGGCCTCAGCGACGAGGCTCACCCCTGCCAGGCCCTGGCCGATTTGTTCACACTCCGCGAACGGATCGGCCGGTTGCAGGGCCACACGCTGGCGTTTTGTGGCGACGGCAACAATGTTGCCCGCAGCTTGGCCTGGATCTGCGCCAAGCAGGGCATGAAGTTTCGGCTGGCCGCGCCTGAGTGCTTTCAATTGTCCGAAGACTTTCTCGATATCATCCGGGCCCAGGTGCCGCAGGCCGATCTCCAGCAGACCACCGACCCAGCCGAAGCCGTGTCCGAGGCCCTGGCGGTTTACACAGACGTCTGGGCCAGCATGGGCGAAGAGCAACAGAAGGAAGACAAGCACGCCAAGCTGGTGCCCTATCAAGTCAACGCCAAGCTGATGGCCCGGGCGCCGGCCGATGCCTTCTTCATGCACTGCCTGCCGGCCCATCGCGGCGAGGAGGTCAGCGACGAGGTCATCGATGGCCCACGGAGCATCGTCATCGAACAGGCCGCCAACCGCATGCACGCCCAGAAGGGCCTGCTGGCCTGGATGCTGGCGTCCCAGTCGGCCCGCTGAGACCAGCGGTTTGTGAATCTCGGGGCCCGCGTGAATGATCGCGCGTCTCTCACCGGCCGTCGCCCGTGTAAATGATCTTGCCGTCCTTCGGCGCTTGGGGCCACGGAGTCTCGCCGGGAGCCCACTCGGTCGGCTGCGTGGCCCGGACCGCCTCGATGCGTTCTACCAGCCAGGCCGGCGGATCGCGGTTCTCGTCGCGCCCATAGATGTAAGGCAGCGGTGGCTCCATCAACTTCCGCGGATCGCCCAACACCCGCGAGAGCTTCGGCCGCTGGGCATCGTATTCCGCAATGCGTTGCTTGAGCCGCGCGACGACCTCGGGATGTTGATCGGCGATGTCGGTCGTCTCGTTGGGATCCCGGCCCAGGTGATAAAGCTCGTCGCCCACGAGTTTGAACGCGCCGTCGCGGATAGCGGGCAAGCGGACACTGCCGTTGACTTCAAACAGCAACTCGGTTCGGGGACTGGGGGCGCCTGAAAAAATGGCGTCGGTCATGTCGAGCCCGTCCAGGGGCCGATCCTGTTCGGCCGGCGCGCCCGCCAGACGGATGAACGTGGGCATCAGGTCCATGCCGTGCATGAGTTCGTTGTTGACGGTTTTCGGTTTCAATTTGCCATCAAAACGCATCAGACAGGGCACGCGGAGGCCGCCTTCGTAATTTGTGTTCTTGGTCCCCCGCAACGGGGCATTGAACTCCTCGCGGAGTCCACCGTTGTCATTCGTGAAGATGATCAGCGTGTTGTCGGCAAAGCCGTACTGTTCAATCGCCCCGACAATCCGCCCCACGGCATCGTCCAGGCACTTGATGGCCGCCTGCCGCTTGTCCAGCCGGTCGCGATAGCGGGGAATGTCTTCCAGCGGACCGTGAATGGCATTGAAGGCCACATACAAGAAGAAGGGGCGATCGGGCGATTGCTGGCCGATCAGCCGCACGGCCTCGTTGGCAAACAGGTCGGTTGAGTAGCCTTGCTCATTGAGCGGCTGCTGGTTGCGATGCCAATCGTACACCGCAAACCGCGCCGGGGCGTTGTGGGGAATCGTATAATTGTTGTAATCGATGCCCCAACCATAATGCCCATACTGATGATGAAATCCCCGGGCCAGTGGCAGGTGCTCGGGCAGCCATTCGCCCAGGTGCCATTTCCCAATGATCGCGTTGAAGTAGCCGGCTTCCTTGAGGGCGTCGGCCACGGTCCGCTCGTCGGCGTCGAGGGCGTGGATCATGCGGGTTTCTTCGCCGCTTTCGGTTTGGGCCAGATCCAGGCCCAGCAGTTCCAGGTAGTCGGGCTTGCCAAAGTCCTCGCTCCGCCAATCCATCCAGGTGCGAAAGGGATAACGC
>JBJHDE010000258.1:0-7551 GCA_050486385.1 Planctomycetales bacterium
CATCGGGCGACAGCCCCCAACCGAGAGGGTCCGTGGATAACGAACAGCCATGAGTGGGGTATCGACCTCAACCGCCTCCCACATTCTGTTGGTGGAGGACGAAGAGCACCTGGCGATCGGCATCCGCTACAACCTGGAGGCCGAGGGCTACCGGGTCACGGCGGTTGTCGATGGGCCGGCCGCCCTGGAGGCCCTGAACCAGGCCCAACCGCCCATCAATCTGCTGATCCTCGACCTGATGCTGCCCGGCATGAGCGGCTACGCCGTGTGCCAGAAGCTCCGCGAGCAAGGCCACGACGTGCCGGTGATGATCCTCAGCGCTCGCACGCTCAGCGAGGACCGCAAACGCGGCTTCGATGTGGGGGCCGACCAGTACCTCATGAAGCCGTTCGACCTGGACGAACTGCTGTCGCGGGTCAAACTGCTGCTCGCCCGTCACGTCGGGCGGCAGCGTGCGGTGGCCAGCGACGTGGTCCGCTTCGGCCAGGCCGTGGTCAACTTCGACACCTTCGAGGTCAGCGTTGCTGGCCAGTCGGTCAAACTGACCCACACCGAAATGAAGCTGCTGCGGTACTTCATTGAGCACGCCGATCGCGTGATCAGCCGCGACGAACTGCTGCAAAACGTCTGGGGCTACGACGCCAGCCCCACGACCCGCACGGTCGACAATTTTGTCCTGCGGTTCCGCCGGACCTTCGAGGTCGATCCCGCCGACCCCCGGCATTTTGTCAGCGTCCGTGGTGCGGGCTACCGCTTCGTTCCTCACCCCAGTACCGACGACGCCGAGGCGTAACAAGCGGAATCCGGCCCCTGGGGGCGTCGGCCTGGTCGATTGCTCGACCCGCCCGTAAGCGCGGGTTTGCCACAGCCGACTTCGACTTCGCCGCGCGCCACCCCATCTCACCCCGGGCTCAGTTCTTCTTGTTGGCTCGGGCAACGGCCGCGGACCAGTCGGTCTTGCGGACGCCGGGCTCGAGGTGGCTGGCCATCAGATCGCTGGAGCTGCCGGGCTGATCGGCAAGTCCCAGGACGTGGCCGAGTTCATGCCCGATCACGGTGACCAGGTCGACGCGGCCATTGAGTTCTTCACCGGGCAGAGCCCAGCCGTAGCCGGCGGCATCCACATCGATGATGATCTGCAATCCCCGCGTCACACCGAGCAGGCTGCCCGACAGGTCGCCGACGCTGACCGTCACCGAGTTGAGTAGCGAAACGCCATGGGCATTCAAACCCTGCTGGCTCCACATCCCCACGGCCACCTGGAAGGCCCCGTGCAGGGTGCCGGTGTCCAGTGTGAAGGTCGTGCCAGTCGCACTCGCTCCACCGGCCACATGCAGTGGTGAACTGGCCACGGCATTGCCGGCGATTTTCACTCCGCCGGTGAACCCACTGTTCAAGGCAAAGTAACCTGCCACCGCCGCGCCGGTATCGCCACTGAAGGCGCGAACGTGCGGACCGCCGCCACTGCCAGCCCCGGTGATGATATCCACCACGCCGTCGCCGTTGACATCGCCGGCCGAGACATTCACACCGCCGGCGAAGGCGGGGTTGTACGCAAAGAAACTGTGAAGCTGGCTCTGATCGAAACCACTGATGACTCGCACATGCGGGCCGCCGCCGGCTCCGGCCCCGGTGATGATATCGGCAAAGCCGTCGCCGTTGACATCGCCGGCCGCCACGTTCACACCGCCGCGGAAGTTGGGACTGTAGGCAAAGAAGCCAAACAGTTCGGTGGCCGTCAGACCGTCGAACACCCGCACATGCGGGCCGCCGCCAGCTCCCGCCCCGGTGATGATATCGGCAAAGGTGTCGCCGTTCACATCGCCCACGGCCACATTCACACCGCCGCGGAAATTGGGATCGTAAGCAAAGAAGCTGTGAATCTGGCTGCCATCAAAACCGCTGAATACCCGCACGTGCGGACCGCCGCCGGCTCCGGCTCCGGTGACGATATCGGCAAAGCCGTCGCCGTCGACATCGCCCACGGCCACGTTCACACCACCCATGAAACCGCCGTAGGCCAAGAAGCGATACAGCTCGGCCCCGGTCGCCCCGGAGTAGACCACGACTTCACTCTTGTAACCCGCCCCGGCCGAGACCACATAGTCCGGCGTGCCGTCACCGGTGATATCGCCCATGGCCACGTTCAGGCCCACGCCGGCGGGCAGGTCGGCAAACGGTTGCACCGCGCCCAGCAATTGTCCCGTCGCGGCGTCCAGCATCCGCACCACGCCATCGCCGCCGGTTTGCGGTGCGGCGAACACCACGGGCGTGTTGTCGGGCACGATCGGCCCGTTGTGCCAGAACACCTGCGTGCCGGCGCTGGCGTTCACCTGATCGAACGGCCCCCGCCACACGACATTATGCGTGCCACGGCCCACGAAGATTGTATCGGGCTGGGCGTCGTCGCGGGTCGTATCGCCATTGATGTTCGGGCCCGGGCCCGTCCGCAGGGCCTCTTGCCGCTGGGCAATGGTCGCAAGGTTCGGGTCGTTATCGGCGTTGGTCCAGGTGCGATAAATCTCGCGGAGCGCGTCCAGATCGTTATCCCAGATGGTCGAACCGGCCACGATCAAATCGTTATCGCTGCCAAACGAACCGCCGTCGGAATCGCGGATCACATCCCGACCGCCGCCACCGATGAGAATATCATTCCCACCAGCGCCGCCACTGATAATATCGTTGCCGGGGCCGCCGATAATCATATCGTTGCCCAGGCCGCCGGTCAGGCGGTTGTTCCCGCTGCCGCCAAAAATGATCACATCATAGATCACGCCGCTAGCGTCGATGGTGTCGTTGCCGTCGCCACCGAAAATGAAGATGCGTTCATCCGGTGTGAAGGTCCCCAGGTCCTGCAAGGTGCCGCCGAGGACCGAGCCGCTGAACACCCGCACGCTGCCATCGGCCCGCTGCTGGATGGTGAACGCATCGTCGCCGGGCGTGCCGCCGATGAGTAGCGCCGTCATGCCGGGGGCAAACGGGTCGTCGATCAGGCCGATGCCATCCACGAAGACTTGCAGCGTGGTGGTGGTCTCGCCCAGGTCATCGTCGGTGATGGTGATGGTCACCGTGTAGAAGCCGCCGGGCGGGAGCGTGGCGTAGGCGTGCCAGGCGGTGATCGTGCCCGTGGCCGGATCACTCGCCGTGCCGGGCGTGAAGCTCGAAGTCTGATCGTCGGTCGGGGCCTGCTCGCCGCTGCCCACGCCACCCACGACGCCCGTGAACACCGTGCCGTCGCCCCAATCGATCACATATTCCAGCACCTCGGTCGGCCCACGCCCCTGGTCGAGCACGCTGACATCCAGCCGCAACTGCTGGCCCGGCACGGCGAACCCATTCACACCCGCCGAAACAATCTCGGGCGGCAGGTTCGCGATGAACGTGTCGACCGAATCATCGCTGCTGTCCCCGTCGTTATCGGTGACCGTCAGGTTGATCGTGTAGGTCGCGCCCGACACGCCAGAGGGTTGATCATCAAAATACTGGTGCGTGATCGCGAAGGTGCGGGTCACCGGATCCCAGGTCACGCCATCGACGTTGTTGATTGGCACATTGCCCAGGTTCACCTGCTGGGTGTTGTCCGGGCTTTGCGGGTCGCCCCAGTCGATATCCACTGTGAACGTATCCAGCGTGCCGGGATCAATAATCTCGCCGCTGAGGGTCACCAGCCCGCCTTCGACGCCATCGGTGACTTGCAAGTCGACCAGGGTCGGCGCGACGTTGGTGATGGTGGTCACCACGCTGTCGGAGTCGCTGTCGCCGTCCTTGTCGGTGACGGTCAGGTTGATCGTGAAGTCGGTGGTGTTCACACCGGGATCGGTGTCGTCCAGGTACTGGCGGACAATGCTGAACTCGCGGGTCGTGGCGTTCCAGGTCACCGTGCCATCGTTGATATCGTCCAGGCCCAAGGCGATGGTCATCTCGTTGTTCGGGCTGGCCGGATCGCCCCAGTTGATCACCAGCGTGAAGGTGTCCAGGGTGCCGGGATCGACGATCTGGCCGCTGAGGGTCACCGTTTCGTTTTCGAAGGCATTGGTCGCCTGGACGTTGACCAGTTCCGGGGCGACGTTGGCGATACTGACGTTCAGCGTCACCGGGTCAGGCTGGTTCAAAGCCATTCCCGAGAGAGTCGCCACTTCGTCGTTGGAGAGCGCCCGCCGCCAGATGCTGACCTCGTCGAACAGACCGCGGGTGAAGCGATTGAAATGGTTGCCAATGATCAGGGCGGCATCGTTCATGCCCATGTCCCAATCGCCGTTTGTCGCGTTGATCGTCTGGGAGGCGACATGCACACCATCGACGTACAGCCGCAGTTGCATGGCGTCCATGTCGCGGACGGCGACCACATGGTGCCAGGCGTCGTCGGTGATGCTCGGCCCGTCTCCGAAGAAGATCCGCGGATCGCCGCCCGCTCCCTCGCGGCTATCGAACTGGAACTGTCCGGCGGAATCCCGTTGGAGCAGGTAATAACCGTTGAGATCGCGGTTATTCGTGTCGTAACCTTTGGTCAGCAGGCCGTTGAAGTTGTCGAAATCGGGATCGTTGTCCTCATCGCTGCCGAAATTGTTGAACCACAGGCTGATGGTGAACGACTGGTCCTGTTCGAAACGCAGGTCGGGGTGGTCGTCGGCGGAGACGACGCCGTTGGTGCCATTGAGGAACACGGCGTTGCCAAACTGGCCACCACTGACGAACTCGGCCCCGCCGACCAGCGTGGCGGTGTGGGTGCCGCCCTGGCCCGAGGAATCGGCCGCGGTGGTGCCGCTGACTTCGTCGAAGCTCCAGTAAGCGACCAGTCCTTCACGGAACTCGGTCGATTCATCGGTGCCGATGACGGCGCCGTCCACAGTGGTGACGGTCACCGAGATGGTGAAATCGCCGTTGTCGGCGTAGACGTACTCGACGGTGCCGTCTTGCAGGGTGCCGCTGGCCAGGTCGGCGGCGGTCACAATCTGCACGCCGTTGCCATCGCCCCAATCAATGCTCCAGAAGGCGATCTCGTCGGTTTCGCCGATGCCGTCGTCGACGGAAACCGCCAACACGAACGGCGGCTCGCCTTCGTTGAAGTCCGCGCCCGCCCCCACGCTGACCGACAGCGACGGCAGGACGTTGGTGACTTCCACTTCAATGACCCGCGTGTCCGTGCCGCCGAAGCCATCGTCGACCTGGACCTCGACCAGGTAGATGTTGGTCCCGCTCTGCGACAAGGGGTTTTCGAAGTCGGGCGGGTTGATGAAGCTCAGCAGTCCCGTTTCGCTGTCGATCGTGAACAGCGCATCGTCGGCCCCATTGCCCGTGATCGAGAAGGTTGGACCGGCGAAGTTCAACCGCAAGGTCGGCGGGTCCCAGGTGGTGTTCTCTTTGCTGGCGAAGGCCAAGTTGTTCTGACCAAGACCTCCGGTCCGGCGGATCATGAGGGTCACCACGCCGTTGGTGTCGGCGTTCAGAAAATCGATGAAGTCCTGGTTGCTCTCGAGCGTGAACACCGTCCCCAAGGGCACCGTCGAGGTATTGCCGTCGGGATTACCGGGGATCACAAACGAGCCCAGCAGCGTAGCATCGGCCGTGAAGTTGTTGTTAGCCGTGTTGTTCGCCGGAGCATTGTTCCAGGTAATGTCCGATTCGCCCCAGAAGTCCAGGTCTTGGTTGGTCAGGCCCCAAATCTGGACGGTGAAGTCCGCGATAATCGCATTACCGCCACTATTGAGCAGGTCGAGTACCAGATCCAGTTCGGCGGACTCCAGCACGCCATCGGCAAAATCCGGCCAAGCGAATCTCAAGTACGCGACGCGGGTTGTGGTCCCGCCACCGCTGTCTTTGATGACAAGTTGCGTGCTGGAACCGAAATTTCCGTCACCGTTCCCCAACTGCACAAACGCATCGGCTCCCAGGCCATCGGCAGTGGTGATCGTGGGGCTGTAATCGTGGTCGTCGGGATCGACGAAGGTGACCAGGCCCACCTCGGTGTTGCCTTCGGCCACGGTGAGCAGGTCAGTGGTGATCTCCGGCGGTGAGTTCTCGCCCGTGACGGTGATCGTCACCGTGGCGGTGCTCGTCTCGCCGGCGTGATCGCGAATTGTGTAGGTGAACGTCTCGGTCGCGGTCTCGCCGAGCTTCAGGTCCGCGAAGGCCTCGCCGGGATCGTAAGTGAACGCCCCGTTGCCCAGGTTACTCTCGGTCGAGATGTCGGTCGGCGCCAACAACCGCCGCGCGAAGGGGTTGTCGCCGGTGTTCTGCTGCCAGCTCACCTGGAGACCGGCATCCGAGGTGCCTTCGTAGGTGGCGATCATCACCCGGTGCAGCCCGGCCGAAAGCTGGATCGGGGCGCCGTTCACATTGGCCATCCCGCCGAAGGCGTTGGAATCCACCACCAGCACCCAGTCGCCGTTGTCGTCGGCAATCCACATGCGGCTGCCGTCGTCGCTGCGGAGGGTGAACTCGTACTCGGCCGTCTCGGGGATGTGGATGTAGCCGGTGAACAGCCCGCCATTGTGATCGCCGGGCGTGCCCACCCGCAGACCGCCGTACTGGTTGCCGCCGACGCCGTCGCGGTCGAGGACTTCGCCGTTGCCGGGCAGGATCGTGGTGTTGCCGCCAAAGTCGACCCAGGGGACGAAGGCCTCCCAGTGCGGCGGGAAGGTCTGCATGGGAATGATGTCGTCGGCGCCGTAGGCAAACAGAATGTACTGCCCACTGCCGCTGTTGGTGCCACCGAAGAAATCGGCGTTGTTGACACCGTTGACGGTGCTGTTCGTGTCGAAGTAGTGGCCGGTCAAGCCACCGGAGACGAACACCCCAGGGTCCTCGAAGTCGTTGAACAGCACCTCGGTGGGGATTACCTGCTTGGCGATGCCCGCATCGTCGCTTTGCCATTCGGCGATGATCCCGGCCCCGCCGGTGCCCTCGTAGTGGCCGATGAGCAGTTCGTGCATGCCGGCGGTCAGGAAGATCTGGCCGCTCCGCTCGGTCATGCCCTGGAAGGCGTTGCTGTCAACCACCACCTCGCCGTTGATCAGCAGCATGCTGCCGTCGTCGCTGGTCGTGAAGAAGGTGTACAGGCCATCCTCGGGGATCTCGATCTGGCCGGTCCAGTAGGCGGCCGTGCGGTCATTGCCCAGGGTCTGGGGATCCGTGGTGCCCGGGACGAAACCGTAGTGCGGGCCCGTCGTGCTGTGGAAGTTGATCGTCGAGGCAATGGAAATCGTCGTGGGCTCGGCCCCCACACGATGAATCGTCTGGATCAAGAGGTGCTCGTCGGGCAGCCGCTCCTCCAGCATCCAAGTCCGGGCTTCACTGCGGATACTGTCGGCCCCGAAGCCCGTGCCGCGATCGGCCGCCAAGGCGAAGAAAGTTCCGTTGAGCCCGCCCAGGATCCCCTCGGTCTGGTTCCAGGAGAGCGTGCCCTGCAGGCCACTGGTATCCACGCTGACGACGGCCAGTTGATCGAACTGGTCGGGGTCGACATCGTTGGAGGTCATCAACGGGTTCTCGACACCGTCGGCCACCAGAAAGCCGCTTTGGCTGACCGTGTAGAAGCTGTCGTTGGCGGTG